>NZ_JBITGG010000013.1:0-180974 GCF_044456765.1 Micromonospora sp. NPDC050784
CGCCGGGGGGGGGGGGGGGGGGGGGGGTGGTGGGTGGGGGGGGGGGGCGGGGGCGCGGGGGGGGGGGGGGGCGGCGCGCCCCCCCCCCCCCACCGGTGTACCCGGCCTCGGCCGGACTGAGCGGCGACGGGCAACCGGCCCGTCGACCCGTTCAGGAGTTGGGACGCTTGCCGTGGTTCGCGGCGTTCTTCTTACGAGCCTTCTTCTTCCGGGACTTCTTCGCCATGCTGACCTCCTCGTGATGGGTCGGATCCGTCCTGCGCACGACCTCGGCGCGGATGCGGCCACCGGCGGTCCGGCGTCGGGTCCGACCCGCTGATGGTAGTGCGGTCGGCCGCCGCCGCCTTCCCCAGGGCGGGCCTGCCATCCCGGCTGTGCCGCTGCGGGCCCACCGTCGGTCGACACATGATTGGATACACCGGCAGGCACGTCGCGAAGAGGGAGGGCCTGGACATGGCCGAGGAGATCCGCGCCGAGATGGTGGCCAACGTCTGGAAGGTCGTCGCCACGGCGGGTGACACCGTGGCCGAGGGTGACACCCTGGTGATCCTCGAGTCGATGAAGATGGAGATCCCGGTCATCGCCGAGTCCGATGGTGTGCTCCAGCAGCTCGCCGTGAACGAGGGCGACGTCGTGCAGGACGGTGACCTGATCGCGGTGATCGCTTGACCGGGTTGCGGGTCCGTTCGGCCGAGCCGGCCGACTTCCCGGCGGTGGCCCGGCTGACCGTGGCCGCGTACGAGGCGGACGGCCAGCTCAAGGGCGAACACGGGTACGGCGAGGTGTTGGCCGACGTGTCGACCCGGGCCGGCAGCGGCGAGGTGCTGGTCGCGGTCGACGAGATGACCGGGGCGGTCCTCGGCTCGGTCACGTTCGTCCTGCCGGGCACCCCGTTCGCCGAGCTGTCCGGGCCGGGCGAGGCGGAGTTCCGGATGCTCGCGGTCGACCCGGGTGCGCAGGGGCGGGGTGTCGGTGCCGCGTTGGTCGAGGCGTGCGTCGACCGGGCGACCGAGTTGGGTTGCACGGCGGTGGTGATCTGTGTCCGGGCCGGGATGGCCGATCCGGCGCACCGGCTCTACTCGCGGCGCGGGTTCGTCCGCTCGCCGGAGAAGGACTGGTCACCGGCGCCGGGCGTGGACCTGCTCGGCCTGCGGCTGGAGCTGACCCGCGGCTGAACCGCCGACCGACGAGCCCGGGCCGGAACGAGCACGCCCGGGTCAGGCGTCGGGCTGCGTGCCGATGGCGGCCAGCAGCTCGTCGGCCACCTCCAGGGCGAGCTTGCGGCGTTCGTCGTCGCTGATGTGCGGTGCGCGTACCGCGAACCAGCTGGTGTGCACCGCGAACAGGGACAGCGCGGCGCGCAGTTGGGCGGCGGGGGAGTCGTCGCCCCGGCAGAGCGCCTCGGCCAGCTCCAACATCCGACCGCGCATCTTCTGCCCGGAGGAGAGGCTCTTGAGCGCGGTCTGGTTCTGCTCGAAGAAGCGCATCACCGACGGCTGAGTGCCGTCGAACATCGTGTCGGCGTACCGGGAGATCAGCTCGCGTCGGGTGGCCAGGGTGGCGGGCTGGGTGGCGGCCCAGGCGGTCAGCGCGTCCATCCGCTCCAGCCGGTCCTCGACGAAGCTGGCGACGATGTCGTCCTTGCTCTTGAAGTGGTAGTAGAGGGCGGCCTTGGTCACATTGAGGCGCTCGGCGATCTCCCGGAGCGAGGTCTTCTCGTACCCCTGCTCGGTGAAGAGCTCAAGCGCGACGGCCTTGATCCGTTCCCGCGTTCCGCCGCCTGTGCTCTCGCTCACCCACACCCTCCAAATGGCTTGACCGTTGCTCGTACCCAACTTACCGTGCGGCTAGTAAGGTGACTAGCCGGGCGGCAAGTAAGTACGGCAATCCTCGGGGGGAGCTTACCCATGACTCAGGCAACGCAGGCCGGCACGCGACCCAACAACATACGGGTGGTGCTGTTCGGTCTGATGATCGCGATGATGCTCGCGATGCTCGACAACATGATCGTCAGCACCGCGCTACCGCGGATCGTCGGCGAGTTCGGCGGGCTCAACCACTTCACCTGGGTGGTCACCGCGTACGTCCTGGGCACCACCGTCTCCACCCCGATCTGGGGCAAGCTCGGTGACCTCTACGGCCGCAAGTCGGTCTTCCTGACCTCGGTTGTCGTCTTCCTGGTCGGCTCCGCCCTCTGCGGCATGGCCGGCTCCGGGATGCTCGGTGGCCCGGAGGACGGAATGGTCCAGCTCATCGCCTTCCGGGCCGTGCAGGGCCTCGGCGCCGGCGGCCTCATGGTCGGCGTGATGGCGATCATCGGTGACCTGGTCCCGCCCCGCGAGCGCGGGCGCTACCAGGGCATGATCGCCGGCATCATGGCCATCGCCATGGTCGCCGGCCCGCTGGCCGGCGGCTTCATCACCGACCACCTCTCCTGGCGCTGGGCGTTCTACGTGAACCTGCCGCTGGGTGGCGTCGCGCTGCTCGTGCTGATCACCACCATGCACCTGCCGAAGTACCGCACCGAGCACCGGATCGACTGGCTCGGCGCCGGGCTGCTCTCGGTGGGCATCACCGCGATCGTGCTCATCACCACCTGGGGTGGCAACGAGTACGACTGGACGTCGCCGCAGATCCTCGGCCTGGCCGTGCTCGCCGTGCTCGCATTGGTGGCCTTCGGCCTGGTGGAACGCCGGGTCCAGGAACCGATCCTGCCGCTGGCGCTCTTCGCCAACCGCAACTTCGCGCTGATCTCGGTGATCGGCTTCCTGCTCGGCTTCGCGATGTTCGGCGCGATGAACTTCCTGCCGCTCTACCAGCAGACCGTGCAGGGGGCGTCGGCGACCAACAGTGGTCTGCTGCTGCTGCCGCTGATGTTCGGCATGCTCGTCGTCTCGCTGGTCATCGGCCGGGCGATCACCCGCAACGGCAAGTACCGGGCGTACCCGATCATCGGTGGCGTGGTGATGACCGGGGGCATGGCGCTGCTGTCCATGCTCGACACCGACACCAGCAAGTTGATGTCCTCGCTGTACATGGTCGTGCTCGGCGTCGGCATGGGCTTCCTCATGCAGACCTCGATGCTGATCGCGCAGAACAGCGTGGAGCAGAAGGACCTCGGCGCGGCCAGTGGCGCGGCGACCTTCTTCCGGTCGATCGGTGGCTCGTTCGGCATCTCGCTGTTCGGCGCGATCTTCGCCAACCGGCTGGCCAGCTCCGAGGGCGGTCGAGCCTTCGGCGGCGGCGAGGCCGGCGCCGGGATGGACCTGGAGAAGCTCAAGGACCTGCCCGCCCAGGCGCGCGAGGCGGTGCTCGGTGGTCTCTCCGACGCCATCTCGCACGTCTTCCTCTGGGCGGTGCTGTTCACCATCGTGATCCCGGTGCTCGCCTGGTTCATCAAGGAGATCCCGCTGCGCACCGCGAACGAGGCGCCGCCGCAGGCCACCCCGGAGGAGGAGGCCGAGGTCGCCCTCGGCAAGGCCGCCCCGGTCGCCTGACCCAACCGCGAAAAAGCGCCGCGTCGACCGTCACGGTCGGCGCGGCGCGCCCCTGCTCAGACGTTGCCAGAGGCGGCGCAGGGGGTTGCGGGGGCGGGGAAGCCGGGGGGAGTGGGCGGCGAGCAGCTCGGTGGCCAGTGCCGCGGTCGCCGGGTCCAACTGTGGGGCGGCGAGTGCCACGTGAGCCAGCGACGCGGCGATCGGGACCGGTCGGCTCCGTGCCACGGCAGCCGCGTCGGCCAGCCGCTCCGCCACCACCCGGGCCACGTCCGACCGCACCGACGGGTCCACCCAGGCGGCGGTGACCAGGGCGAACAGCGCCGCCTCGGTGACCCAGTCCTCGACGCCCCAGATCAGGTCGAGCAGCACCCGGCGCCGGGTCGAGCCCTCCCACGGCTCGTCGGTGCGGTGGTGCAGCAGCCCCAGGCAGGCCCACACCTGCACACCACGGACCCAGACCGACGGGTCGTGGGCGGCCAGCAGCCGGCCCACCGCGTTGGCCGGCGCCGCCGGCGGGTGCACCAACAGGCCGAGCAGGTCGGCCAGATCGAGGCCGGCCAGGCCCACCGCCGCGTCGTACGCCGCCGGTGGGTGCGCCCACGCCGGGTGGGCGATCTGCCCGATCCGTTCGACCGCTGTCGCCGACGGCGCCGCCAGCGCGGGCTTGGGTACGGCGTCCGCGTAGTGCCACAAGCGCTGAGCGGTCGCCCGTCGGGGCTCACGCGGGTCGGGCTCCAACGCGCCGACGACCTCGATCCGCAGCCCGGGGGCGGTGGAGATCGCCGTACCGACCGCGCTCGGTGGAGCGGCGGCGGGTAGGCGTACGGCACCGCCGAGACCGTTGTCGTCATCGGCCACCGCCTGGCGCATCGCGTCGACCAGGGGCCCGCCGGCCGGGGTGAGTTGGCCGAGCCAGGGCCGGCCTCGGCAGCACTGGGCCAGGTCGCCGTGCTCGTGGCTGTCGTCGGGGTGGTCCCGCACGAAGTCGGCCAGCGCGACCAGGTGGGCGAGGTCACCGTCGCGCAGGTGCCGCAGGCGGTGGGCGGTGTGCACCGCGCAGTCGAACGACGGATCGCGCGCCAGCGCCCGCTCGGTCCACTCCAGCGCCTCGTCGAGCCGGCCGATCTCGGCCAGGGTGCCGGCGATGTCCGCGTAGATCGCCAGGTCGTCGGGGTCCAGCTCGACGGCCCGACCGAGGGCCGCGAGGCCGTCGCGGGTGCGGCCCGAGCTGCGGTACGCGTACCCGAGCCACACCTCGCCCATCTTCGAGGGCTGTGCGCGTACCCCTCGGGTGGCCCAGCGGACCGCCAGCTCGACCTCGCCGAGGCGCCGGGCCAGCGCGGACGCCGCGCCCAGCAGCAGGCCGTGTTCGGGGTGGACGGTGGCCGCGTTGCGGGCGAGCGTGAGGTACGGGGTCAGCGGGGTCCGGGCGACCCGCGGCACCGGGTCGGGCAGGACGGCGCAGACCTGCATGAGGACGCGGGCGATGTGCTCCGGGTTCAGCCGTTCGGTCAGCTCGGGCGCGGTGACCCAGGGAACGCCGGCCCACTCGGTGTCGGGCGCGTGCGCCGTCGCCGCGGCCAGTAGCTCCAGCCCTTCGGCGGGACGGCCGGCGGCGGCGAGGAGGTGGGCGCGGGCGACGACCGCACCCACGAAGGTGTGGTGGTTGATCGGGAAGAGGTCGAGACCACCACCGCTCGTCGCGGCGAGTCGCGCCAGCGTCTCGTGCACCTCCGGGAGGGTGGGGGCCCGTGCCAACGCGCCGGCGAGGTGGCCGGCGGCGTGGTGCAGGTCGCCCTCGTCGAGTGCCAGCCGGGCGAGCGCCAGCTCCTCCGTCGCGGAGAGCGCGGGATCGTCCGTTCCCTCGGGCACGTCGTCCTCTCGTGGCAGTCAGACCGGGTGCAGCGGGTAAAGCTTAGTTGATGTTGAGATCAACTGGTGATCACCTGCGCAGTCCTGCTCGTTCGATTGCTGAGATACGCTTAAAAGTGCAAGACTGAGCAAGAATCGCGCGGCAACCGCGCAGGGGGAGGGGTTTCCGTGACACGTGCAGGGGCTGGTATGGCCGCCGACATCGAGGAGCAGCCGGCTGGCTACGCGCGCCTGCTCTCCACTGCCAACGCCGCCGAGATCGCCCGGGTGGCGGCGGTCATCGCCGAACGTCGGCCACGGCACGTGGTCTTCACCGCACGGGGCACCTCCGATCACGCCGCCCTCTACGGGGCCTACCTGACCGAGATCCGGCTCGGCCTGCCCGCCGGGCTCGCCTCGCCCAGCGTCGTCACCCTGTTCGGGGCCCGCCCCGACCTGTCCGACGCGCTGGTCGTCGGGGTCAGCCAGAGCGGCGGCTCGCCCGACCTGGCCGAGGTGCTGCGCGCCGCCCGAGCCTCCGGGGCGCTGACCCTCGCGGTGACCAACGCCCCCGACTCGCCGCTTGTCGACGTGGCCGAGCTGAGCGTCGACATCGCCGCCGGGCACGAGCGGGCGGTGGCCGCCACCAAGACGTACACCGCCGAGCTGCTCGCCCTGCTGATGCTGGTGGAGGGGATCCGGGCCGGCGACGGCGTGCTCCCGAAGGCCGAACGGGAGGCGCTCGGCGCGCTGCCCGAGCTGGCCACCCGCACCCTGGCCGACGGCACCCCGGCCCAGCTCGCCCCGCGCTACCGGTTCGCCCGTCAGCTGGTCACCACCGGCCGGGGGTACGCCTACCCGACCGCCCGGGAGGCCGCGCTGAAGTTGATGGAGACCTCGTACCTGCCGGCGCTCGCCTTCTCCGGTGCCGACCTGCTGCACGGCCCGCTCGCGATGACCGACCCGGAGGTCCCGGTGCTCGCCGTGGTCGGCTCCGGCCCCGGTGGCCGTTCGATGGGTGAGGTGCTGCCTCGCCTCGGCGAACGCCGCGCCGACGTCGTGGTGGTCGGCTCCGCCGACGTGCCGGGCGCCACCCGGCTGGCCGTTCCCGAGGTCGACGAGCGGTACGCCCCGCTGCTGGACATCCTGCCGATGCAGCGGTTGGCGCTGGCCCTGGCGCTCACCCGGGGCGAGGACCCGGACGCGCCGCGCGGGTTGAAGAAGGTCACCGCGACGATGTGAGGCGCGGCGTGGCACCCTGGTCACCGTGTCCACGCTGCGCGACCTCGCCGAGGAGCACACCCATCTCCGTCCGGCCGACATCGACCACCTGCACCGGATCGCCGGCGACTGGCAACTGCTCTCCGATCTGTCTTTTGCTGACCTGCTGCTCTGGGTGCCGGTCGACGCCGACGGCACGTTCCTCTGCGTCGCCCAGGTCCGTCCGACCACCGCACCCACCGCGTACCAGGACGACCAGGTGGGTCGGATCGTCGGCGGGCCGGAGGTGGCCCACCTGGGCGTGGCGTACTCCCAGGGGCGGATCTGGCGCGAGGGCGACCCGGTCTGGTACGGCGACGTGCCGGCCCGGCACGAGGCGATCCCGGTGCGGTTGCGGACCGCCGAGGGGGAGGCCGGCGAGGTGATCGCCGTGGTGGGGCGGGACACCAACCTCTCCACCGCGCGTACGCCCAGCCAGCTGGAGCTCAACTACCTGACCACGGCCGACGACCTGGCGCAGATGATCGCGGACGGTACCTTCCCGCCGCCGCGGCATCCGGGTGAGACCACCTCGGCGCCCCGGGTTGGCGACGGCCTGGTCCGGCTCGACGCCGGCGGGAAGGTCACCTACGCCAGCCCGAACGCGCAGTCCGCGTACCGCCGACTGGGCTACGCCTCCCATCTGGTGGGGGAGGACCTGGCCGCGCTGCACCGCCGGCTGGCCGGTGACCCGTTGGACGGCACCGAGGCCTCGAACGGGATCCTGGCCGCGCTGCGCGGTGAGGCGCCGCCCCGCCGGGAGATCGACGCGCGAGGTGCCACGATGCTCACCCGGGCACTGCCGCTGATGCCGGCCGGGGTGCCGATCGGCGCGCTGGTGCTGGTCCGGGACATCACCGAGGTCCGCCGCCGGGACCGGGCACTGATCACCAAGGACGCCACCATCCGGGAGATCCACCACCGGGTGAAGAACAACCTCCAGACGGTGGCCGCGCTGCTGCGGTTGCAGGCCCGCCGGGTGTCCATGCCGGAGGCCCGGGTCGCGCTGGAGGAGTCGGTCCGTCGGGTCGCCTCGATCGCCCTGGTGCACGAGACGCTCTCCATGTCCAGTGACGAGGCGGTGGAGTTCGACGGCATCGTCGACCGGGTGGCCAGCGCGGCCACCGAGGTCGCGGCGACCGAGGTGAGCGTCGGCATGCGGCGGCGGGGCAGCTTCGGCGTACTGCCGGCGGAGATCGCCACCTCGCTGGTGATGGTCCTCAACGAGTTGCTGCTCAACGCCGTCGAGCACGGCTTCCCGCCGGCCGACGAGGCGGAGGAGGCCCCCGTACCCGCCGCCTCCGGAATGGTGCCGGTCGCCGCACCCGAGGTCGACCCGTCGCTGCGACCCGAGGTGGTGGTCTCCGCGCACCGGTTCCGCAAGATGCTGCACGTCTCGGTGACCGACAACGGTCGCGGGCTACCCCCGGACTTCGACGCCGAACGCGGCAGCCGGCTCGGCCTCCAGATCGTCCGAGCCCTGATCACCGGGGAACTGCGCGGCACCATCGAACTGCGCGCCGGCGCCAACGGTGGCACCGAGGCCATGCTGGTCGTCCCGCTGGCCCGTAACGCCCACGACGGCCGCGCGCAGGCCTGACCGCCGCGCCGCCCGGCCGCGGCTTGCCGGCCTGTGAACTGGTCAGCGGTCGGGGCGGCTGGTCAGCAGGGCGACGGTGAGGCCGGGGCGCTGCCAGACCTGCGTGACGGTGAAGTCCGTGCGTAGGGCGTCGCCCTTGGCACCGGGCACGGCGGCCAGCGGCTCGGCGTGCCGGCCGGAGACAACGAGCCACACCCGTGACGTACCGGCCAGGCACTGGGCTGGCTGGGGGCACTCGGCGGCCCACAGATCGCCGCGGCGCACCTCGTCCTCGGTGACCAGCACGTCGCGTGGCGGGTCGCCGAGGTGGTACTCGATGCCGAGGTCGAGGAAGAGCCAACTGTGCCGGGGCGAGTAGACCACCGCGTCCCCCGGCCGTTGACCGTCGGCGATCACCCGTGCCGCCCCGGCGTAGTCCACCGGCGCGCTGCGCGGCCACTCGTGGGTCCGTCGCAGCGCGGCCTGGTCGGGTAGGCCGAGCAGCCCGGCCAGCACCACCACCACGAGCGCGGCCGGTGCGGCCACGGCGGCCAGCGCCGCGCCCGCCAGCAGACACGCGAAGGGCACCACGAAGACCAGGTACCGGGGCACCCACAGTGGTACGACCGTGCCGGCGGCGAAGAGCAGCAGTACGGGCAGCAGCACCGCGCTGACCGGCAGCAGGGCGCGTCGCCCGAGCCGGGCCGCGCCCAGCGCGGCGACCCCGACCAGTAGGCCACCGACCACACTGCTCTGGGCCACGCCGCCGGGCAGCGCGGTCAGGTCGTCCAGCCGGGCCAGGTGGACCCAGTTCAACTGCCGGGACTGCTGGGTCCGGGCCTTGACCAGCAGCGGGCCGGCCAGCAGCGCGACCGGCACCACGGCGACCAGCCACCGCCACACCCGGCGGTCCCGCTCGGCGTCGAGGTGTGCCGGGGTGGCGATGCCGGCCGGCGCCGGGCCGCGCCACCAGGCGATGAGGACGACCAGCGCGTGGGCGGCGAGCAGTGTGAGCGCGATCAGGTGGATGAGCCCGAGAGCGGCGACGGCGACGGCGTAACCGGACCAACGGGCCCAGCTCGGTCGACGCAACGCGGTCACCAGTAGCAGGGTGGCGAGCACGGCGAGCATGGTGGCCAGCGCGTACGGGCGAGCCTCCTGCCCGTAGCGGGAGGTGCCGGGGAGCACCGCGAACAGCAGCCCGGCGAAGAGGCCGCCGCGCCGGTCGACGAGCCGCGCGCCGAGCACGGCGAGCAGCCCGGCGGCCACGGTCATCGCCAGCGCGGCCGGTACGCGCAGCGCGATCGTGGAGTCACCGAAGACACTGGTCCAGACGTGCATCAGCAGGTAGTACGGCCCGGTGGCGGCGTCGATGGTGCCGGCCAGCCGGGCCAGGTCGCCGGGCGACCGGGTGGCCGCGCTCCACGTCGCCAGCTCGTCGCGCCAGAGCTGGGCGGAGCCGAGCCCGGTCAGGGTCACCGCCAGGGTCAACAGCGCCGGGGGGAGCCAGACCGGCAGGCGGCGCAGGTGCTCCCACGCCGCCCCGGCCGACCTCTCGGACATTTGCCCCACGGTCCGAGCCTGCCACGGCCGCCCCCTCCGTGGGCGTCAGCCGGCGGCAGGCGGTGGGCGCCAGGCGGGCATCACGTCGTTCGGTCGGGCGGTCTTCGCCGGATCGCGCTCCACGAGCTCGTCGAGAACGGCGTCGATCCGGGCCAGCAGCTCGTCGTCGAGCCGTACCGTGGCGGCCTTGGCCGTCTCGGCGAGCTGCTCGGGCCGGGACGCGCCGACGATCGCGGCCGCCACGGTCGGCCGGCGCAGCACCCATGCCACCGCCAACTGGGCCATCGTGCAGCCGGCGGCCTCGGCGATCGGCCGGAGCTGGCGTACCCGGGAGAGCAGCACCTCCGAGGAGTAGCGGGCGATGAACGAGCCACCGAAGCCGTCGGTGGCCCGGGAGCCGGCGGGCGGACGTCCGCCAGGTTGGTACCGACCGGTCAGCACACCCATCGCGAGGGGCGCCCAGGCGAGCTGGCCCAGGCCGAGGTCGGCGCAGGCGGGCGACACCTCGGCCTCCACCACCCGCCACAGCATCGAGTACTGCGGCTGGTTGGCGATGAACGGGATGTGCAGCTCGGCGGCGAGCCGCAGGCCCGCGCGCAACTGCGGGGCGGTCCACTCGGAGGCGCCGACGTAGAGCACCTTGCCCTGGCGGACCAGGTCGGCGAAGGCGAGCATCGTCTCCTCCAGCGGCACGCTGTCGTCGTACCGGTGCGCTTGATAGAGGTCGACGTAGTCGGTGCCCAACCGGCTCAGCGAGGCGTGACAGCCCTCGATGATGTGCTTGCGGGACAGCCCGGCGTCGTTGGCCCCCGGCCCGACCGGCAGGCACACCTTCGTGCAGAGCTCGATCGAGCTGCGCCGGACGCCGCTCAGCGCCTTGCCCAACGCCTCCTCGGCCCGCCCCTGGGCGTACCGGTCGGCGGTGTCGAACGTGGTGATGCCCGCGTCCAGGGCGGCGGCCACGCACGCGGCCGCCGCATCGTCGTCGAGTTGGTTGCCGTGGGTGACCCAGTTGCCGTACGCGACCGCGCTGACGCGCAGGCCCGACCGGCCCAGTTGCCTGTACTCCATATGAGGATCGTCGGGCCGCTCCGCGCTGTCGCCGAACCGTTCGAACGTGGTCGAATCCGTGGGTGATCGAGGTTCGGTTCTCGCCCGACGACCTGAGCCGGGTCCGGTTTCTGCACTCGCCCCTGGCCGAGCTGGTGGCCAGTTCCTGGGCGTTACGCAAGCCGGCGAAGTACTGGATGCACCGTCCGTGGCGGGAGCGCGCGGAGCGGTTGCTTCCGGGTGCCGGCCTGGAACCGCTGCTGGCGGTGCTCGGGTCGTCCAACGGCTACGTGCCGGACTTCCTCACCCCGATCGGGGTGGCGCCGAACCTGGCCGCCGAGTTGCGGGCGGTCGTCGGCACCGACCCGTCCCGGGTACGGCGGCAACTGGAGCGGGCCGGCGCACCCCGGCTGACCCCGGACGAGCTGGTCGTGCAGCTCCACAGGTACTTCACCCTGCTGATCGCACCGGACTGGCCCCGGCTGCGGGCGCTCGCGCTGGCCGACATCCGGCGGCGGACGCTGCTCGCCGCCGAGCAGGGCGGACGCACCCTGCTCCGCGACGTGCACCAGTTGATCCGGTGGGACGGCGCGGCGCTGCGGGTCGCCGTCGGCACGACCCGGCCGACCGGCCTGGACGGACGCCCGTGGACGCTGCTGCCCACCTCGTTCTCCGGACCGACGGTGCACGCGATCATGGAGGGCGACGCCGGGCCCGCCCTCTGCTATCCGCCCACCGGGCTGGGCGGGCTGTGGGATTCGCCGCCGCCCAGCCCGGCGTTGGGCGCCCTGCTCGGCGGTACCCGGGCGGCGGCGCTCAGCCTGCTCGACTCGCCGCTGAGTACCGGCGAGTTGGCCGCGATGCTGGGTCTCGCGCCGGCGACCGCGTCGCACCACCTCACCACGCTGCGGGACAACGGCTTGATCGCCGGCGTACGACAGGGGCGGGTGGTGCGTTATGCCCGAACTGTCCTTGGTGACCAGCTGGTCGGCTGACCTCCGGCCCGTGATGTGGGATCGAGCACGTGGACATTGGCCGGCCCCCTTGAGGTGTGGCAGCATGGGCCCATGACCGCCGCAGTCGTCCGCCGCTTCGTGGCACGTCGCCACGTTGATTACGGCCGCGTGCGCAGCGCGATCTGTCCGGCCTACTGACGACGCCCGACCATTCTGTCTCGGGCGCGCTCCGCGCCGGCTGTCTGAAGACACCGTTGTCCCGCCCGCTTCGCCGGGCCGGCCGCCGCGCCCCGCGTACCCGAGGCACAGCAGACAACGGAGGACGCCGCGATGGCGGTCAGCAGCATCCCGGCCCGTTCCGAGGACCCGACGGCTCGCCCGACCCGAGCGCCGCGCCGGCCACGGGGCGAGGGTCAGTGGGCGCTCGGCCACCGCGAGCCGCTCAACCCCAACGAGCGGATCAAGAAGGACGACGACCCGCTCAACGTCCGGGCCCGCATCGAGAACATCTACGCGCACCGCGGCTTCGCCTCCATCGACCCGCAGGACCTGCGAGGGCGGTTCCGCTGGTGGGGCCTTTACACCCAGCGCAAGGCGGGCATCGACGGTGGGCGCACCGCCGTGCTGGAGCCGCACGAGCTGGAGGACGAGTTCTTCATGCTCCGGGTCCGCATCGACGGCGGCCAACTCAGCCTGGCCCAGCTGCGGGTGATCGCGGACATCTCCCGGGAGTTCGCGCGGGACACCGCCGACATCACCGACCGGCAGAACATCCAGTACCACTGGATCCGGGTCGAGGACATGCCGGAGATCTGGCGCCGGCTGGAGTCGGTCGGCCTGCAGACCACCGAGGCGTGCGGCGACTGCCCACGGATCGTGCTGGGCAGCCCGGTCGCCGGGGTGGCCCGCGAGGAGCTGCTCGACCCGACCCCGGCGATCGACGAGATCGTCTCCCGGTACGTCGGCGACAAGCAGTTCTCCAACCTGCCCCGCAAGTTCAAGACGTCGATCTCCTGGCTGGTGGACACCCCGTACGAGTCGAACGACATCGCCTTCCTCGGTGTCGACCACCCCGAGCACGGGCCCGGCTTCGACGTCTGGGTCGGCGGGGGCCTCTCCACCAACCCGATGCTCGCCAAGCGGCTCGGCGTCTGGGTGCCGCTGACCGAGGTGCCGGACGTGTGGGCCGGCGTGGTCGGGATCTTCCGTGACTACGGCTACCGCCGACTGCGCAACCGGGCCCGGTTGAAGTTCCTGGTGGCCGACTGGGGCGTGGAGCGCTTCCGTGAGGTCCTGGAGAAGGACTACCTCGGTCGTACGCTGCTCGACGGCCCGGCGCCGGTCCTGCCGTCGAAGCCGGTCGACCACGTGGGCGTGCACGAGCAGGCCGACGGGCGGCACTACGTGGGCGCCGCCCCGGTGGTCGGGCGGGTCTCCGGCGCACAGCTCAGCCAGCTGGCCGACGTGGTCGAGGCGCACGGCAGCGACCGGGTGCGGCTCACCCCGTACCAGAAGCTGCTGGTGCTCGACGTTCCGTCGGAGCGGACGGAGTCGCTGGTGGACGCGCTGCGCGGGATCGGTCTGGAGGCCCGGCCGTCGGCCTGGCGGCGCGGCACGATGGCGTGCACCGGCATCGAGTACTGCAAGCTCGCCATCGTCGAGACGAAGGCCCGCGGCGAGGAGTTGGTGGCCCGGCTGGAGCAGCGGCTGCGCGACTTCGACGCGGACATCTCGATCCACATCAACGGCTGCCCGAACGCGTGCGCGCGCACCCAGGTGGCCGACATCGGGCTCAAGGGCCAACTGGTGGTCGGCCCGGACGGCCGGCAGGTCGAGGGTTTCCAGGTGCACCTGGGTGGCGGGCTGGGCATGGCCCAGGGGCAGACCGCCGGTTTCGGCCGCAAGCTGCGCGGCCTGAAGACCACCGCCGAGGAGCTTCCGGAGTACGTGGAACGGCTGGCCCGTCGCTACCTGGCCGGTCGGAGCGAGGGCGAGACGTTCGCCAACTGGGTGATCAGAGTCGACGAGGAGGAACTGCGATGAGCAGCGAGAACCGAGCGGCACCTCTGTACTGCCCGTACTGCGGCGAGGAGGACCTGCGGCCGCACGAGGCGGGGCACGGCGCCTGGGAGTGCCACGCCTGCACCCGGGTCTTCTCGGTGAAGTTCACCGGGCTGCTCAGTCGGACGGTGACGTCATGAGTCTCGTCTCGGCCGCGAGCCTGCGCCTGGTGGGCCCGGGCGGTTCGACGCCGGCCGACCCGGCCCGACGCGACCCGGACGAGCTGCGGGCCCTGGCCGAGCAGGCCGCTCGGGACCTGGAGGGCGCCCCGGCACTGGAGATCGCCCGCTGGGCGGCGCAGACCTTCGGTGAGCGGTTCTGCGTCACCAGTTCGATGGCCGACGCCGTGCTGGCGCACCTGGTGTCCCGGGTGGCCCCCGGGGTGGACGTGGTCTTCCTCGACACCGGCCTGCACTTCCCCGAGACGCTGCGGGTACGCGACGAGGTCGCTCGGACGCTGCCGGTGAACGTCCGGTCGATCCGCCCCCGGCTCACCGTCGGCCAGCAGGACGGCCAGTACGGTCCCCGGCTGTTCAACAAGTCGCCGGACGACTGCTGCCAGCTGCGCAAGGTGGAGCCGCTGGAGCGGGCGCTGACCGGGTACGACGCCTGGGCCGCCGGTCTGCGGCGGGACGAGTCGCCGAGTCGGGCCAACACGCCGGTGGTGACCTTCGACGCGCGCCGCGGCAAGGTCAAGGTCAACCCGATCGCGGCCTGGTCGCAGAAGGACGTGGACGCCTACATCGCCCGCTTCAATGTGCCGGTCAACGAGCTGTTCAAGCAGGGTTACGGGTCGATCGGCTGCTGGCCGTGCACCCGCCGGACGAAGGCCGGCGAGGACGCGCGGGCCGGCCGGTGGGCCATGTTCGAGAAGACCGAGTGCGGGCTGCACGTCTGACCTCGCCGGCGACGACCCGGACCGGCCCCGGTGCGGCCGGCGGGGCGGACCCGGTGGTGCTGGTCGCGCACGGCAGCCGTGACCCACGGGCGGCCGACGCCACCCGGGCGCTGGCTCGGGCGGTGTCGGCGGCCCGGCCGGGCACACCGGTGTGGGCGAGCTGGCTGGACCACACCGAGCCGGGGCCGACCGAGGTTCTGCGTGACCTGGCCGTGGCCGGCCACCGCCGGGCGGTGCTGGTGCCGCTGCTGCTGACCGCCGCGTACCACAATCGGGTGGACATTCCGGCGGCGGTCGCCGCGGCGACGCGGTCCGGGCCACCGCTGGCGGTACGGGTGACCGATGTGCTCGGCCCGGCGGACGACACGCCCGATCCTGGCCTGTTGGCCGGGCTGTGCCGTCGGCTGGGTGAGACACGTCCGGGCCGCTTCGACGCGTTGGTGCTGGCCGCGGCGGGCACGCGGGACGCGCGGGCGCGCCGCTCGGTGGGTCGGGTCGCCGACGCGCTCGGCGTGGAGTTCGGGGTGCCCTGCCGGGTGGCGTACGCGTCGGCGGCCCCACCGGCGGCCGGCGTGGCGGTGTCCCGGCTACGGGCGTCCGGCGCGCGCCGGGTCGCGGTGTCCGCGTACTTCCTGGCACCGGGGTTGTTCCACGACGCGGTGACCGAGGCGGCGCGGGCGGCGGGCGCGGTGGCGGTCGCCGCGCCGTTGACCGACGCACCGGAGTTGGTCGAGTTGGTGCTGCGTCGGGTCGACGATCGGCCCGTGCTGGCGTCGACGGGCTGACCCGTGCCGGCACGGTGACCCGGCGCCGGACAGCGGAACGCCCCGGTGAGCGAACCCACCGGGGCGTACAGCTGTGTCGTTGGGGATCAGGCGGAGTGAGCGCGCAGCACCCGGAGACCGCCGCGCCGCTTGACAGCGCGCCGCTCCTCCTCGCTCATTCCGCCCCAGACGCCGGCGTCCTGACCAGACTCGAGTGCCCACTGAAGGCACTGGTCGGTCACGGAGCAGCGCCTGCAGACGGCCTTGGCCTGCTCGACCTGCAGGAGAGCCGGTCCGGACGTCCCAATCGGGAAGAACAGCTCCGGGTCCTCGTCGCGGCAGACAGCATGGTGACGCCAGTCCATGGCGGCAACACTCCTCATTCTGGATGGGTGGCAAACAATTGCTAGTCGTGCTTTTCCTATATGCATCCGCAGTGCCGGTGGTGACAGTTAGCGTCCGACCATTCGGCAGTGCGTGAGCAGGCAGTGATCGCCGGGGACCTGCTGGAACAGCTCAACCTGACGAGCATATCCAGGCAATGTCCCGGTAACTCAAGTTCGCTTGTGAATACTTTCACGAACAGTCGTGATGTCAAGGGTGACGCTCGGAAAAACTCCGGGCGGTGAGCAAGCCCACAACCCATTTGTCCGGGTTCCAGTGCTTTCCTGGTTACCCGCCGTGCCACAGTCGAGGATCAATATAGTACAGTCCGCGTGACATTGCTGACATTTCCGGCACCTGCCCCTCGGTGTGGCGGCGGCCATGTCGATCGGTTGCGGCCACCGTGTCGACCAAGGGCAGTACCCGAGACCTAGCAGATTACTCTCAGTGCGGCGGGAACGGAGGTGAATCTGACTTTCTCCCGCTCGCCGAGATAGTCCCCGTCCAGCTGGAACGCCTGCGGGCGGCTGGAGACCAGCGTGAACTCCGCCGTGTCATGGAGTCGTAACACCTGCCGGCCGCGAGGATTCGGTTGCCGGGACAGGAACTGCGTCACTGTCCGTGTTGTGCTAGCCACCCGGAGCTGACGTAACGCCAGCACATCCAGCCCGAGATCGAACGACGCCGCCGGGTTCGGGTTGACCTCCCGGTCGCCCAGGTACGTCCAGGGCGCCGTGTTCTGGATGATGACGGTGGCCAGCTCGGCCTCCGCCGCCTCACCCGGACGCTCCAGGACGATCGCCGGGTGCCGCCGGTCCGAGGCGAGGAAGTACTGGTTCATGATCGAACGCAGATAGAGCGACGGCGTGGACACCCGCCCCTTCCGCCGAGCCTGCTCCACCCGGTGGATCACCGCGGCGTCCAGGCCGAACCCGGCACAGAAGGTGAAGTAGCGGTCGTCCGCGAGGCCCAGCCCCACCGTCCGGCTCCGGCCCAGCCGCAGCCCTTCCAGGATCATGCTGGTCGCCTCCGGCCACTCCCGGGGCAGGCCCACCGCGCGGGCGAACACGTTTGTCGAGCCACCGGGGACGGTCGCCAGCGCGGGCAGCCGCTCGGCCATCGGGGCACCGCCGGTGCGACTCGGCGGTTCGGCCGTCATCAGGCCGTTCACCACCTCGTTCACCGTGCCATCGCCACCCAGGGTGACGACCAGGTCGACCCCCTCCGCGGCTGCCTCCCGGGCCAACGCCACGGCGTGCCCGCGCCGACGGGTGTAGCGCACGCTGAGATCGACTTCGCTGCGCAGCGCCCGGACGAGCACGTCCCGGCTGCGTTCGCTGGTGGTGGTGGCCTTCGGATTGACCACCAGGACGGCCCGCATGGGCGGCACTGTACCTCTCGGCGGCCCGGGTATCGTGGCGCGCGTGACCATCGACTCGGACCCGATCCCCGTCACGCTCCGCTGGGCGGTCCGGCTGCTGTGGGCGGAGGCGGCCGTCGTCGGGCTGATCGCGGTCGGGCTGGTCTGGGCCGATCTCACGGCCACGCGCACCGACCTGCTGGCGGCGCTGCTGGTGACCGTGTTCGCCATCGGGGCGGCCGTGGCGCTCTGGGCGCTGGGCCGGGCGCTGCTGCGCCGTCAGGCGGGCGCACGGGCCCCCGCGATCGTGCTTCAGCTGATGCTGCTGCCGATCGGGTGGTTCATGATCCAGGCGGGGCTGGGCTGGCTGGGTGTGCCACTGATGGCGCTCGGCTTGGGCGTGGCCTGGCTGCTGATCTGCCCTCCGACGACCCGCGCCCTCGGCTTCGAGTGACCACGCCGGCCCGTCGGGTCGGTCAGTAACCGCCGGAGCGGCGGGTGAGCAGCGCGATCGTGGCCCGACCGTCGGCGGACGTGGCGGACGCCGACGTGGTCAGCGCGGTGAGCACCTTCCAGGCGAACGACGACTCGGCGGGCAGGGTGGCACCACGCACGGTCGGCACGGTCACCTCGACGGTCAGCGCGTCCTCGGTGACCGCGAAGCGGCACTCCAACTCGGCGTCACGGGTGGCGATGGCGAGCAGCATGGCGCACGCCTCGTCGACCGCGATCCGCAGATCCTCGATCTCGTCGAGCGCGAACTGCAACCGGGCCGCGAGACCGGCGGTGGCGGTGCGAAGCACGCCGAGGTAACCGCCGTCGGCAGGCACCGTGAGGTGCACCACGTCGTCGTCGGTTGCTGGCTGGCCAGTCAGTTGAGTCACGCCTCATCCCCCCGGTCGGGGACTCTACCCGGTCAGTCGCCCGTACGCGTGCCGGCGGTGGTGGCCTGGTCGGCCAGCTCGCGGAGCGCGTCGCCACTGAGTCGGTACGGAATCCACTCGCTCATCTGCTCCGCGCCGATCGAGGCGTAGAAGCCGGCGGCCGGATTCCAGTCGAGCATCCACCACTCCAGCCGCCGGTAGCCGCGTCGTACGCAGATGTCGGCCAACGTCGCGAGCAGCAGTCGGCCGGCGCCGGTGCCCCGGGCGGCCGGCCGGACGTAGAGGTCCTCCAGGTAGATGCCGTGCACGCCGGCCCAGGTGGAGAAGTTGAGGAACCACAGCGCGAAGCCGACCGGCTCGTCGTGCTCGTCCACCGCGACGTGACCGAAGAGCGCCGGAGCAGTCGTACGACCGCTCCAGCTCGGCGCGTCTGACGCCACGCCGCGACCCTGAGCAGTCGTGAACAGGGCTGCGGTCAGCTGCTCGGTGGTGAGGTGGCACTGCTGCGGGGCGCGTTCGTACTCGGCCAGCTCGTGCACCATGGCGACGACGGCCGGCACGTCCTCGGGACGTGCCGGCCGGATCGTCGGGATGACCGGTGAGGTCACGCCTTCTTGGTCTCCCAGAAGATCTTCGAGATCTCGTCGATCTTTCCGAGCAGCTTGTCGGCGGTGGCCGGGTCGAGGCTGCCCTTGACGCCACCGGCGCCGGCGAGCTTGGTGGCCTCGTTGAACAGCTGGTGCAGCTGCGGGTACTTCTCGAAGTGCGTGGCCTTGAAGTAGTCGGTCCAGAGCACCCAGAGGTGGTGCTTGACCAGCTCGGCGCGCTGCTCCTTGATGATGATGGCGCGGGTGCGGAACTCCGGGTCGGTGTTCGCCTGGTACTTCTCGCAGATCATTTTGACCGATTCGGCCTCGATCCGGGCCTGAGCCGGGTCGTAGACACCGCACGGCAGGTCGCAGTGAGCGCTCGCGGTGACGCGGGGCGCAAGGATGCGCGGAAGTCGCATCGGGATCCTCCATGGGAAGTTTGCGATGATCAAAGGCGACATTACTCCTGGGAATGCTCCCCGAACCGGGTGGAGGTGAAACCAGTGGCCGCCGATCACCCGGCTGAGGTGCCCCGGTTGCGCGGGCCGCTGACCGCCGTTCTGGTGACCGGCCCGTCCATGGCCCCGACCCTGCGGCATGGCGACGCGGTACTGGTTCGTCCCGGTGGCCGCCCGATTCGCGCCGGCGACGTGGTGGTCGCGGTCTTCCGGACCCGGCCCGATCTGCTGGTGGTGAAGCGTGCGGTCCGGCCGCAGGACGGCGGCTGGTGGCTGCGTGGCGACAACGACCTGATCACCGACGACTCCCGGGCGTACGGGGTGGCCGACGTGCGCGGACGGGTGGTGGCCCGCTACTGGCCGCGCCCCGGACGGGTGCCTCGCCGTCAGTTATGACCCTGCTCACATCCGAGGGGTGGTGTCGACACTATGCTCGGAAAGTGCCCGGGTGACCCCCCGCACCGCGTGCCACCGCTCGCCGCCCACCTCGCGGCGTGGCCGGCCGCCTCACATCTGCTCGACAGATCCTGGAGTCACCACCATGTCTTCGTCCACCGTGGACCCCGCTGATCCCGTCTTCCTGCTGCACCGGGGCGGCAAGATGGCCGTCACCTCGACCGTGCCGCTCACCAGCCGGGAGGACCTCTCCCTGGCGTACACCCCGGGGGTGGCCCGGGTGTGTGAGGCGATCGCCGCCGACCCCGCCCTGGTGGACGACTACACCTGGGTGTCGCACACGGTCGCGGTGGTCACCGACGGCTCGGCGGTGCTCGGGCTGGGCAACATCGGCCCCCGGGCCGCGCTGCCGGTGATGGAGGGCAAGGCGGTGCTGTTCAAGCAGTTCGCCGGGGTGGACGCGGTGCCTGTGTGCCTGGACACCCAGGACGTGGACGAGATCGTCGCGGTGGTGCGGGCGCTGGCGCCCTCGTTCGGTGGGATCAACCTGGAGGACATCAGCGCGCCGCGCTGCTTCGAGATCGAACGTCGGCTCGACGAGGCGCTGGACATCCCGGTCTTCCACGACGACCAGCACGGCACCGCGATCGTGGTGCTCGCCGCGCTGCGCAACGCCGCGACGCTGCTCGACCGCAAGCTCGGTGACCTGCGGGTGGCGGTGAGCGGTGCGGGCGCGGCCGGCGTGGCCGTGACGAAGATGCTGATCGCCGGGGGCGTCAACCCCGACCAGGTGGTGGTCTGTGACTCCAAGGGGATCATCGGCCGGCACCGCACCGAACTGACCGGCACCAAGGCCGAGCTGGCGGCGAGCACCAACGCCGAGGGCCGCCACGGCGACATCACCGAGGCGCTGCGCGACGCGGACGTGCTGGTCGGGGTCTCCGGCGGGCAGATTCCCGAGGCCGCGGTGGCCGGAATGGCGCCAGGCGGGATCGTGTTCGCGCTGGCGAACCCGACCCCCGAGGTGCACCCCGAGGTGGCCGCCCGGCACGTCGCGGTGGTGGCCACCGGGCGCAGCGACTACCCCAACCAGATCAACAACGTGCTGGCCTTCCCCGGGGTGTTCCGCGGCGCGCTGGACGCCGGTGCCACCCGGATCACCGAGGGAATGAAGGTCGCCGCGGCGGACGCCATCGCCGGTGTGGTGGCGGAGTCCCTGACCGCCGACGCGATCGTCCCGTCCCCGCTCGACCCGCGCGTCGCGCCGGCCGTGGCCGAGGCGGTCGCCGAAGCCGCCCGCCGCGACGGCGTCGCCCGCCGCTGAGCGCACGCCTTCTTAACGAGCGCTCAGCTTGTTACCGTGCCGATCATGCGTGCTGCCTTTGCCTCCCGTTTCGACGACGCCGATCCGCTCGCCGCGCTCACCGTCGGCGAGCGGCCCGAGCCGACCCCTCCGGCCGACGACTGGGTGACCGTGCAGTTGCGGGCCACCTCGCTCAACCACCACGACATCTGGTCGCTGCGTGGGGTGGGTCTCACCGAGGCCCAGCTGCCGATGATCCTCGGCTGCGACGCGGTCGGCCTGGACCCGGAGGGGCGCCTGGTGGTCGTCTACCCGGTGGTCGTCACTCCGGGTGACCCGCGCGGGGTCTCCATCCTCTCCGAGCACTTTGCCGGGACGCTCGCCGAGCGGGTGGCCGTACCCCGATCGAACCTGATCCCGCTGCCCGACGGCATGGCGGCGACCGACGCGGCGTGCCTGCCCACGGCCTGGCTGACCGCGTGGCGGATGCTGACCACCAAGGGCCGCGTCGCGGACGCCGACAGCGTGCTGGTCCAGGGCGCGGGCGGTGGCGTGGCCACCGCGGCCGTCGCGCTCGCCGTCGCCATGGGCAAGCGGGTGTACGCGACCAGCCGCGACGCCGTCAAGCGGGACCGGATCTCGGCCCTCGGCGCCATCGCCGTGGAGCCCGGTGCCCGGCTGCCGGAACGGGTCGACGTGGTGATCGAGACGGTCGGCGCGGCCACCTTCGACCACTCGCTGAAGTCGGCCGCGCCGATGGCCCGGATCGTGGTCTCCGGCGCGACCGCCGGGCACGAGCCGTCGGTCAACCTGCGCCGGGTCTTCGCGATGCAGCTGGAGATCCTGGGTACCTCGATGGGCACGCCCGGCGAGCTGTACGAGCTGCTGGCGTTCTGCTCCGACAACGAGGTGCGCCCGGTGGTGGACAGCGTCATCCCGTTCAGCCGGGTCGAGGACGCCTTCGCCCGACTGCACTCCGGCGACGCCTTCGGCAAGGTCGTCATCGACCACACCGCCTGACCCCCGGCTCCGGGCGTTCGCGGCAAGATCCGCCCAACATCAGGGAAACTGCTGCCTCCTGGCGCGGTAAGGCAGCAACATCCCTGATGTTGGGCGGATCTTCGGTCAGTCGACCGGCGGGCCTCAGAGGTGGTCGTCGAAGGTGGCGATGTCGCCGCGCGTCGCGTCGGTGGAGATGCGCTTCTTGGCGTCCGGGTCGCCGTAGAGCGACCAGCGCAGGAACTCGACCGACGTGTCCGAGACGACCCGCAGCGTCGCGCCGTCGCCGAGCAGCGCCCGCCCGTGGTCGCCCTTGGGCAGGCTCAGCATCGCCTTTGGCCAGGGCACCTTGTCGTACGCGGCCTTGCCCGCCGCGTACTCGACCACCTCGTCCAACTCACCGTGCACGAACAACTGTGGGGCGGCCGCACCGGCGAACGCGGTGCCCACGCCGAGCGCCGTGCCCGCGAACACCACACCCGCGTCCAGCCGTTCGTCCCGGCTCGCGGTGAACAGGCCGATGGTGGTCACCCCGCCCGCCGAGTGCCCGGCCGCGGCCACCCGCTCGCCGTCCAACCGGCCCCGCAACGCGTCGCCGGCCTTGCCGTCCAACGCCAAGACCTGATCTAAGGCGTACGACACGTCGGCGGGCTGGTTCAGCACGTCGAGCACGTTGTTGTCCGCGCCTCGGGAGGTGTGCGGGAACGTCGGTGCGGCCACCACGAAACCCGCCGCCGCCCAGCGGGTCAGCAGCGTGGCGTAGTCGTCCGGCCGCCCACCCAGGCCGTGACTGAACATCACCACCGGGAACCGGCCCTCCGCCGCCGTCGCCGACCGCTTGGCCGCGCCGCCGGACTGCCCGGCCGCCGGGTACCAGAGCGTCGTCGGCAGCGCGCGGCCGTCCCGGTTCAGCTTCAGCTGGCGTACGCCGACCGCGAAGGCACGCTGCGGTGCCTTTCCGGGCGGAACCTGCGGTGTCGGCGTGGCGGCGGGCGGTGGTTCGACGGGCGCCTGCTGGCCCTCGGTGTTCCTGGCGTCCGCCGAGCAGCCGACCAGACCGGCCATGAGCACGGCGCTGGCCAGCATGGCGGGGGTGACGCGACGTGGCATGACTCCGATTGTGCCTTGCCCCGCTGACGTGCCCGGCGGACTTCGGCGCGGTGTGCTCGACCGCTCACCTGGCGCCGCGCGGCCGACATCAGGCCGCGGCCCGTTCGGCGAGCGGGCGTCGCCGTCGTGCGGTGTCGGTCAGTGCGCGCGGGGGGAAGGCGGCATTGGGGTTGTACCGGTTCGTTCCGGGCGGGACGATCTCGTCGATCCGGTCGAGGGTCGCGTCGTCCAGGGTGAGCGTGGCGCCCTTGAGCAGGTCCTCCAGTTGCGGCATGGTTCGCGGTCCGATGATCGCCGAGGTGACGGCCGGATGCGCCACGGTGAAGGCGATGGCGAGCTGCGGGAGCGTGCAGCCGATGCTCGCCGCGAGGTCGACGAGCTGTTCCACGATGTCGAGCTTGGCGGCGTTCTCGGCGATCGTGGGGTCGAACTGCGCCGGCCGGAGCACGGCCCGCCCGGTCGACAAGTCGATGGGCTGGTCCCTGCGGTACCTGCCGCTGAGGAACCCGAACGCGAGCGGGCTCCAGACCAGCACTCCCATGCCGTAGCGCTGGCAGACCGGGAGGGTCGACGCCTCGACCCCGCGGGCCAGGATCGAGTACGGCGGCTGTTCGGTGCGGAGGCGTCCGAGGCCACGACGCTCGGACACCTGGTGCGCCTCGACGATCTCCTCGGCCGGGAACGTCGAGCAGCCGAAGGCGCGGATCTTCCCGTCGCGGACGAGGTCGGTGAGCACCGAGAGGGTCTCCTCGATGTCGGTCGAGGGGTCGGGACGGTGGATCTGGTAGAGGTCGATCCAGTCGGTGTTCAACCGCCGGAGGCTGCCCTCGACGGCCTTGAGGATCCACCGCCGCGAGTTGCCACCCTGGTTGGGGCCCTCGCCCATCGGAAAGTGCACCTTGGTGGCCAGCACGACGTCGTCCCGGCGCCCCCGCAGCGCCTTGCCCACGATCTCCTCGGACTCACCCCGGCCATACATGTCGGCAGTGTCGACGACGTTGATGCCCTGGTCGAGGGCGGTGTGGACGATGCGGACGCAGTCGTCGTGGTCGGGGTTGCCGACGGCGCCGAACATCATGGTCCCGAGGCAGTGGGTGCTGACCTCGATGCCGGTGCCGCCGAGGGTGCGATAGCGCATGTCGATGCTCCTTGGCTGATTGAGTGACGATCACCGCGCACCCTAGGAGCTAGAGTCGGCTCTAGGTCAACCCTCGTTACCCTGCTCGGCATGGCTGAGGTCACCGCGACTTTGAGCATCGGTCAGGTCGCCGAACGCACCGGCTTGAGCGTGCACACCCTCCGCTTCTACGAGCAGCAGGGCGTCTTCGTCAGCCCGGTGCGCCGGGGGCCTGGTGGGCGGCGCAGCTACACCGAGGACGACGTGGACTGGCTGGGCGTCTGCATCATCCTTCGCGCCTCCGGCATGCCACTTCCCGCGCTCCGCCGCTACGCCGAGCTCGTTCGGGAAGGCGCCGGCAACGAGGAGGAACGACTCGCGCTGCTGCGCGAGCACCACGGGCAGGTCACCACCCAGCTCGACAGGCTCACCCAGTGTCTGGACCTGATCACCTTCAAGGTCGGGGTGTACGAGGATCTGCTCGACCCGGAACGGTGAGCAGCCGGACCAGGTCGTCGGCGTCCTTCGGGCGGCGGGGGCGTTCCGGCATCCAGACCGGGTACATCTGCTTGAACTCGATCTGGGCCGCCACCGAGATGGTCGGCACGGTGAGCGGGCCGATCCGGCCGGGCGGGGCGTCCAGCATCCCGCGGGCAGTGGGTGCGTCGGCCGGGTCAGTGGGCCGGGCGGGACTCGTAACTGGTCAGGGTGGGGGAGTGGGCGTCGGCGGGTAGGCGGGCACCGGCGGTGCGGTCGCCGTAGAGGGTCCAGCGCAGGAAGTCGGTGGTGGTGGCGAGGACCGGGGCGAAACCCGGGTGGCCCGGCGTGAGGTAGGCGCCGTGGTCCTGGCCGAGCAGGCTGAGGAACGCGGCCGGCCCGGGGTTACGCGCGTACGCGGCCCGGCCGACCGTCACCGGCACCACCGGGTCGGCCGTGCCGTGCACGAAGAGCACCGGCGCGGCCGGCCCGGCGAAGCTGCCCGGCAGCCCGCCGCCGGCGATCACGATCCCGGCGCGCAGCGGGGCCGGGTGGCCCTCGCTGAACATGCCGGTGGTGGTGAAGCCGCCCGCCGAGTGCCCGGCGGCGGCGACCGAGGTCAGGTCGAGGTGCCCGGCGAGGGGATCGGCGCGGTTCCGGTCGAGGCCGCCCAGGTACCGGATCAGTCGCCAGGCGTCGGCCGGCTGGTGGCGTACGTCGGCCCGGGTGAAGTGGGCGGCACCCTGGCGGGTGTGCGGGTACGCGGGTGCGGCCACCACGAAACCGGCCGCCGCCCAGCGGGTGGTCAGGCCGGCGTGCAGCTCGGGCAGGCTGCCCAGCCCGTGGCTGTAGACCACCACCGGGAACCGCCCGGCCGCCACCCGACCGGTCGACGCCGGATACCAGATCGTCACCGGCAGGGGGCGCGCCGAGCGCGGATCGAGGGTGAGCGTACGCACGCCGACGGCGTACGACCCCTCGGGCGCCCGGCGCGCCGACACCGGCCCGGTGGCCCCGCCGGCCACGGCCGTGGCCGGCGCACAACCGGCCAGCAGCGCTGTCACCAGTACGGCCATCAGCCGGCCCGCCCCCATCGTTCCACGGTAGGTGCCCGGGCGGGCGTAGCGGCCCCGCCGTCTGGCTCGGGTGCTTACGCCACCCGGTCGGGTCACCTCCGCCGGCCGGGTCCACCCCTGGGACGCCGTGGGCCGGGGACGGTGCCGCGTGACCAGCTTCGCTAGGGTCACCGACATGCCTGAGAACTACACGGACCCCAGCGGCAACACCGAGGCGTTCCGCGCCTTCAACCAGACGCCGGAGGCCGCGGCGCCGACGGAGGCCCCGTCCCGCCTGCCGCTCATCATCGGTGCGGCAGTGGTCGTCGTGGTGCTGGTGGCACTCGTCGCCTGGTTGGCGACTGGCTGATCCTGTCGCCTGGCTGGCGACCGGCTGATCGAGTCGCCTGGCTGGCGACTGGCTGAACGGATCTACCGATTCGCGCGCACCCTCGGGCCTCCCGGGGGTGTGCGCCGCAGTGGCGTCAGGCCGCCGCGACCACGTCCCGGGTCTGCCGGGCGATCTCCCGCTCCTCGTCGGTGCGGATGACGCAGACGCTCACCTCGGCACCATCGGGCGAGATCAACCGGTCGCCCTCGCCGTCGTTGCGGGCGTCGTCCACGGTGATGCCGAGCCGGCCCAGGCCGGCCAGCACGGCAGCCCGCACCGGCGCGGCGTGCTCGCCGACCCCGGCGGTGAAGGTGATCGCGTCGACCCGGCCGAGCAGCGCGTAGTACGCCCCGACGTACTCGGTGATGCGCCGGCAGTACACGTCGAAGGCCAGCGCCGCCGCCCGGTCACCGGCCGCTCGGCGTTCGAGCACCTCGCGCATGTCGTTGACGCCGGTCAGCCCGAGCAGGCCACTGCGGTGGTTGAGTAGGTCGTCGATGTCGTCCACCGACAGCCCGCCCTCCCGGCGCAGGTGGAAGATGACTGTCGGGTCCACGTCGCCGCTGCGGGTGCCCATCACCAGCCCCTGCAACGGGGACATGCCCATCGAGGTGGCGACGCTGCGACCGTTCGCCACCGCGCAGGCGCTGGCCCCGTTGCCCAGGTGCAGGGTGATCGTGTTGACCTGCTCGTAGGGGCGGCCCAGCAACTCGGCGGTGCGCCGGGACACGTACGCGTGCGAGGTGCCGTGGAAGCCGTACCGGCGGATGTCGTACCGCTCGGCGGTGTCCCGGTCGATCGCGTACGTCGCGGCGGCCTCCGGCAGGGTGTGGTGGAACGCGGTGTCGAAGACGGCGACCTGCGGGACGTCCGGCAGCGCCGCGCGGGCCACCTCGATGCCGGCCAGGTTGGCCGGGTTGTGCAGCGGGGCGAGCGGCACCAGGTCCTTGATCGCGGCCAGCACCGCGTCGTCGACCAGCACCGGCGCGCTGAACGTCCGGCCACCGTGCACCACCCGGTGCCCGACCGCCGCCAGCCCGGTCAGGTCCAGCCCGTCCAGGATCTGCCGGACCGCGTCGGCGTGGTCCGCCGGGCCGCCACCGGGCTCACCGATCCGCTCGACGGTGCCGTGGTCGAGCGCCCGGTCACCGTCGTAGCGGCGCCACTTCACCGACGACGACCCGCAGTTGAGCACCAGCACCCGACTCACGACGCCTCCTCGGTGGCCGCCTGGATGGCGGTGATCGCCACCGTGTTGACGATGTCCGGCACTCCGGCGCCCCGGGACAGGTCGTTCACCGGACGGCGCAGGCCCTGCATGACCGGGCCGACGGCGACCGCCCCGGCGGAACGCTGCACCGCCTTGTACGTGTTGTTGCCGGTGTTCAGATCCGGGAAGATGAAGACCGTGGCGTGGCCGGCGACCGGGCTGCCCGGCAGCTTCGTCGCCGCCACCGCCGGGTCGATCGCCGCGTCGTACTGGATGGGCCCCTCGACCAGCAGGTCGGGCCGGCGCTCCCGGACCAGCGCGGTGGCCGCGGCGACCTTCTCCACGTCCGCGCCCGCACCGGAGCTGCCCGTGGAGTACGACAGCATGGCCACCCGGGGTTCGATGCCGAACCGGGCGGCGGTGTCGGCCGACGAGATCGCGATGTCGGCGAGCTGGGCCGCGTCCGGGTCGCGGTTGACCGCGCAGTCGCCGTAGACCAGCACCCGGTCGGCGAGCAGCATGAAGAAGACGCTGGAGGCCACCGAGACGTCCGGCAGCGTACGGATGATCTCGAACGCCGGTCGGATGGTCGCGGCGGTGGTGTGCGTCGCACCGGAGACCATGCCGTCGGCGCGGCCGGTGGCCACCATCAGTGTGCCGAAGTAGTTGGGCTGCGCCACGATGTCGTGCGCCAATTCGGCGGTGACGCCACGGTGGGCGCGCAGCCGGGCGTACTCGGCGGCGAAGTCGTCGCGCCACCCGCTGGTGACCGGGTCGACCACCTGCGCGTCGCCGAGGTCGATGCCCAGTTCGCGGGTGCGCCGGGCAATGTCGTCCGGCCGGCCGAGCACCGTCAGCTCAGCCACCCCACGGCGCAGCAGGATCTCCGCCGCGCGCAGGATCCGCTCGTCGGTGCCCTCCGGCAGCACGAGGTGCCGGGGCTTGGAGCGGGCCCGGTCGATCAGCTCGTTCTCGAACATCAGTGGGGTGACCCGCGCCGACCGGCTGACCCGCAGCCGACGAGCCAGGTCGTCGGTGTCCACACAACGTTCGAACGCGCCGAGCGCGGCCTCCACCTTGCGGGGATTGGCCACGCTGGGCCGACCCTCGATACGACTGGACGCGGCCACCGTGTCGTAGCTGTCGCTGCGTACGGAGAGCACCGCCAGCCCGGTGTTGAGCCCCTCCACCAGCCGCATGACCCGGGGGTCGGGCTGCTCGCCGAGGGTGAGCACCAGCCCGGCCACCGACACCTGCCCGGCCACGTGCGCCGCGCTCGCGGCGACGAGCAGGTCGGCCCGGTCCCCAGGGGTGATCACCAGGGCGCCCTCGGTGAGGTGGCCCAGCAGGGTCGGCACATGCGCCGCGCCGACCACGAAGTCCAGCACGTCGCGACCGAGCGCGGCGTCGTCCCCGGCCAGCAGGGTGGCGCCGAGCGCCGCCGCCACCTCGGCCACCGTCGGCGCCGAGACGCTCGGCACCTCCGGGATGGCGTACGCGGGCACCGGCAGGTCGGGCAGCGTCATCGGCTCGGTCACCCGGTTGGCGATCACCGCGAGCACTGTCGCGCCCAGGTCGGCCAGATCGTGGTACGCCCCCCGCACGGCCGACGCGACCGCCGCAGGCTCCTGCCCGAAGCCGTCCACCACCGGCACCACCACGCTGCCGAACTCGGTGGCCAGCCGGGCGTTGAAGGCCAGCTCCCGGGGGCGGGCCGGATCGCCCGGGTCGTCGAAGTCGCTGCCCACCACGACCACCGCCGGGCACTGCCGCTCCACCGCCCGGTAGCGCTCGACGATGGCGGAGATCAGCTCCTCCCGTCGACCGTCGGCGACAAGCGCCGCGGCCTCGGCGTAGCTCGCCCCGGCCAACTCGGACAGCGGCACCTCGACCCGGTACCGCTCGCTGAGCAGGGCGAGGATCGGGTCCTGGCCGCTGTCGGCCACCAGCGGCCGGAACACGCCGATCCGTCCGACCTGGCGGGACAGCAGCTCCGCCAGCCCGAGGGCAATCGTCGACTTGCCCCCGCCGGACCCCACGCTCGTGAGGTAAACACTCCGAGCCACGTTCCCACCCCCTGCCCGTTGATCAAGAAGTTTGCGTCAGCTCCGGCCCTCATCGTGACCGAAACTTCTTGATCACCGGGTACGGAACGGGTTAGGCGTCTTCGTCGTCGGGGTCGTCTAGGCGGGCCAGGTAGGTTGCCAGGCGCTCGATGGGGGTTTCGAAGTCGGGGTTGAGGTCCACGAAGTCGCGCAGGCGCTCGCCCAGCCACTCCAGGGTCACCTGCTCCTCGCCCCGGCGCTCGACCAACTCCTCGATGCCGCGGTCGGTGAAGTACATGGGTACGTCCTCGTGCTCGGCCCGGCTCCGGACCGGGCGGTGGGTGGGTGGTGGACCGGCGGGGACCTACGAGAGCCGGGGCAGGACCGTGGTGAAACGGTTCTGCCCCGGCTCCGTGCTCAGGTCAGGTCACGGGCGGGGGAGAGCCGCCTCGATCAGCGCGTTCTGCTCGACCTCGTGGGTCTTGGCCGAGCCGACCGCCGGGGCGGCCGCGGCCGGGCGGGAGATCCGTCGCAGCCGCACGTCCGTGAGGTGCTCCAGCAGGTTGAGCGCGACGAAGGACCAGCCACCCTGGTTGGCCGGCTCCTCCTGCACCCAGGCGAAGTCCTCCGCGTTCGGGAACTGCGCGAGCGCGGCCCGGATCTCCTCCACCGGCAGCGGGTAGAGCTGCTCGAGCCGGAGGATCGCGGTGTCGGTGACGCCGCGCTCCTGGCGGGCCTGGAACAGGTCGTAGTAGACCTTGCCGGAGCAGAGCAGCACCCGCTTCACCGCCTCCGATGCCGGGGCGGCCGTGTCGCGCAGCACCGGCTGGAAGGTGCCGGTGGTGAAGTCCTCCACCGACGAGACGCAGAGCTTGTGCCGCAGCAGCGACTTCGGCGTGAACACCACAAGCGGCTTGCGCTTGGGCGACAGGGCCTGACGGCGCAGCAGGTGGAAGTAGTTCGCCGGGGTGGTCGGGATGGACACCCGCATGTTGTCCTCGGCGCACATCTGCAGGAACCGCTCCGGCCGGCCGGAGGTGTGGTCCGGGCCCTGACCCTCGTGGCCGTGCGGCAGCAGCAGGGTGATGGCGGAGCGCTGGCCCCACTTCACCTCACCGGACGAGATGAACTCGTCGATCACCGACTGGGCGCCGTTGACGAAGTCGCCGAACTGGGCCTCCCAGGCGACGAGGGCGTTGATGTTCTCCACCGAGTAGCCGTACTCGAAGCCCATCGCCGCGTACTCGCTGAGCAGCGAGTCGTGCACGAAGAACCGGGAGCGCTCGCCGTCACTGGTGAGCGACTTCAGCGGCAGGTAGTCGTCGCCGGTGCGGGAGTCGACCACCGAGGCGTGCCGCTGCACGAACGTGCCGCGACGCGAGTCCTGGCCGGCGAGCCGGACGGTGACCCCGTCGTGCAGCAGCGCCCCGAGCGCGATGATCTCGCCGAAGCCCCAGTCGATGTTGCCCTCGACGGACATCTTGGCCCGCCGGTCCAGCAGTTGCTGGATCCGCTTGTGCGGGGTGAAGCCCTCCGGCAGGTTGATGTGCGCCTCGCCGATGGCCTTGACCACGGACGCGTCGGTGGCGGTGTCGACCTGCGGCTCCGGCTCCTCCTCGCGGCGCGGCCGGTTCAGCTGGCGCGGTGCCGAGGCGGCGTCCCGGGTGGCCTTGAAGACCTTCTCCAACTGCGCCTGGTAGTCGCGCAGCAGCTCCTCCGCGTCCTCCACGGTGATGTCACCGCGGCCGATCAGCTCCTCGGTGTAGAGCTTGCGGACCGAGCGCTTCGAGTCAATGATCTTGTACATCTGAGGGTTGGACATCGACGGGTCGTCGCCCTCGTTGTGCCCGCGCCGGCGGTAGCAGACCATGTCGATCACGACGTCCTTGTTGAACGTCTGCCGGTACTCGAACGCCAGCCGGGCCACCCGGACCACGGCCTCCGGGTCGTCGCCGTTCACGTGGAAGATCGGCGCCTGGATCATCCGGGCCACGTCGGTGCTGTAGAGGCTGGACCGGCTGTACTCCGGGGCGGTGGTGAAACCGACCTGGTTGTTGACCACCACGTGCACGGTGCCGCCGGTGCGGTAGCCGCGCAGCTGCGACAGGTTGAGCGTCTCGGCCACCACGCCCTGCCCGGCGAAGGCGGCGTCACCGTGCACCGCGAGCGGCAGCACGGTGTAGCCCTCCAGCTTGAGGTCGATCCGGTCCTGCTTGGCCCGGACGATGCCCTCCAGCACCGGGTCGACGGCCTCCAGGTGCGACGGGTTGGCCACCACCGACACCTTGACCGCGTGCTCGCCGTCCGGAGTGGTGAACTTGCCGTTCTGACCCAGGTGGTACTTCACGTCGCCGGAGCCCTGCGTCGAGCGCGGGTCCAGGTGACCCTCGAACTCCGAGAAGATCTTCTCGTACGGCTTGCCGACGATGTTGGCCAGCACGTTGAGCCGACCCCGGTGGGCCATGCCGATGACGACCTCGTCCAGCCCGTTCTCGGCGGAGGACTCCAGCACCTCACCGAGCAGCGGGATCAGCGACTCGCCGCCCTCCAGCGAGAAGCGCTTCTGGCCGACGTACTTCGTCTGGAGGAAGGTCTCGAACGCCTCGGCCGCGTTGAGCCGGTTGAGCACGTGCTTCTGCTCGTCGGCGGACGGCTTCTCGTACTTGCGCTCGATCCGTTCCTGGACCCAGCGCCGCTCCTCCGGGTCCTGGATGTGCATGTACTCGATGCCGACCCGGCGGCAGTACGAGTCGCGCAGCACGCCGAGGATCTCGCGCAGCTTCATCCGCTGCCGGCCGGCGAAGCCGTTGACCGGGAACTCGCGGTCCAGGTCCCACAGGGTGAGCCCGTGCTGGAGGACGTCCAGGTCGGGGTGCTTGCGGATCTTGAATTCCAGCGGGTCGGTGTCGGCCATCAGGTGACCGCGCACCCGGTACGCGTGGATCAGCTCGTGCACCCGGGCGGTCTTGTTGATCTGACCCTCGGAGTTGACCGCGACGTCGCGCATCCAGCGCACCGGCTCGTACGGAATGCGCAGCGCGGTGAAGATCTGGTCGTAGAAGCCGTGCTCGCCCAGGATCAGCTCGTGCATCACCTTGAGGAACTCGCCGGACTGCGCGCCCTGGATGATCCGGTGGTCGTACGTGCTGGTCAGCGTGATGATCTTGCTGACCGCCAGCTCGGCCAGGGTGGCCTCGGACATCCCCTGGTAGGGGGCCGGGTACTCCATCGCGCCGACGCCGATGATCGCGCTCTGCCCCTGCATGAGCCGCGGCATCGAGTGCACGGTGCCGATGCCGCCCGGGTTGGTCAGCGAGATCGTGGTGCCGGAGTAGTCCTCCATGGTCAGCTCGTTACGCCGCGCCCGTCGGACCACGTCCTCGTACGCCTGCCAGAACTGCCGGAAGTCCATCTGCTCGCAGCCCTTGATGGAGGGGACCACCAGGTTGCGGCTGCCGTCCGGCTTGGCCAGGTCGATCGCGATGCCGAGGTTGACGTGTGCCGGGCGGACCACCGCCGGCTTGCCGTTGGCCTCGGCGAAGGAGTTGTTCATCTCGGGGTGCTGGACCAGCGCGCGCACCATCGCGTAGCCGACCAGGTGGGTGAAGCTGACCTTGCCGCCCCGCCCACGGGCGAGGTGGTTGTTGATCACGATGCGGTTGTCCACCAGCAGCTTGGCCGGGACCGCGCGCACGCTGGTCGCGGTGGGCACGCTCAGCGAGGCGTCCATGTTCTGGACGATCTTCGCGGCGACGCCCCGCAACGGCGTGGTCTGCGCGCCGTCGGCGCTCGGCGCGGCGGCCTTGGCGGCCGGCTTGGCCGGGGCGGCCTTCTCCGGCGTGGCCTTGGGCGCGGCCGGAGCGGCGGGCTTGGCCGGCGCGGGCTGGGCGGCGGCCGGCTTGCTCGCGGTCGCCGGCTTGGCCGGGGCGCTCGGCTGGGCGACCGTGGCGGCTGCCTCCGGCTGGCCGTCGGGCTCGGGAGCGGCGGCCGGCTTGTCCGACGATTCGGCGCCGCGCGGGGTCCCCGCGCCCGGTGCCGGTCGGTAGTCGGCGAAGAAGTCGTGCCAGGCCGAATCGACGCTCGATGGGTCGGCGAGGTAGCGCTGGTACATCTCCTCGACGATCCACTCATTCGGGCCGAAACCCGCCAGTGGGTTCTCCTGCGAAGTCTGCTGGGTCGACACGGCCGGTAATCGCCTCTTTCACGCGGGTTTGTGTGGCACGCGGTGTGTCCGTCGCGCCCGGTTAGGAGCACGGACTGGACGGCTCCCAGGCTACGCCGTACCGATCCCGCAGGCATTTCCGCCTCGGTCCCGTGGCCGGTTTCACAGAAGATGCCAGAAGTTCAGCAACGCCTGCGCGCCCCGTCGACGACTGCTACGGCAGACGACTGCTACGGGATCCGGGGTGGCGGCCGTGCCGCCGCCACCCCGGGACCGTCAGGAGATGTCGCGTCGACGCATCAGCAGGGTGCCGACCACGCCGGTCACCACCGCGTACCCGATGAGCACGGCGGCGCCGGCCCAGCGCGGCGGGTTGCCGGGGATGTCCGCCCCGGTGACCATCAGTGACGAGGCCAGCGACGGCACCAGCAGTTGCAGGTTGTTGATCCAGTCACCCCAGCGCTCGGCCAGGATGCTGATCACCACGATGGCGCCGATCGAGCCGCCCAGGTAGAGCAGGATGCCGGTCACGGTGGCGCCGATCTGGCTGCGGATCAGCACGCCGATGCCGACGCCGAAGACCGCCCAGAGCAGGTACGCGAGCAGGTTCAGCCCGATCGCCCGCCAGGCCGCGTCGTTGCCCAGTTGGGATTCCATCCCGATCGCGCTCAGCACCGCCGAACCGGCGACCAGGTTGAACGCGGTGGTGACCAGCCAGAACAGCAGCGCCAGCACGCCGGCCGCGACCAGCTTGGCGCTCATCACGGCGGTGCGGTGCGGGTTGGTGAGGAACGTGGTGGTCACCGTCTGGTGGAAGAACTCACTGGTCACCACGATGATGCCGAGCAGCATCACGATCAGCAGGCCGAAGAACTGCCCGGTGGTGAACAGGTTCGACGACAGGGCGTCCGGGTGGGCCGCCGCCGCAAAGGTGTCGGCCTGGTCGGGCGGCACGTCGCCGAGGTTGCCACTGGTCAGGGTGTCGGCCTGCAACCAGTTGATGAGCAGGGTGAGCGCCCAGAGCGGCAGGCTGATCAGCGCGAAGATCCACCAGGTGTTGGTGGTGCGGATCTTGAGTAGCTCGGATCGGACCAGGTTCATCGGATGCCCGCCTTTCCGGCCGTCAGCTCCAGGAAGACCCGTTCCAGATCGGGCCGTTCGGTGGTCAGTTCGTGCAGCTCCACCCCGGCCGCGAGGGCGGACCGGCCGATCGTCGGGGCGTCCACCCCGCCGACCAGCAGCACGCCGTGCTCGTCGGTCTCGATCGTCGCCGACTGTGCCTTCAGGGCGGCGGTCAGCGCCTCGGCCTGCGGGGTGCGGACCCGGACCCGGGCGCCCTGCGCCATCGACCCGAGCACCTGCTCGACCGGACCCTGCCGGACCAGCTGCCCGGCCGCGATGATCACCACGTCGTCGGCGAGCAGCTGCATCTCCGACAGCAGGTGGCTGGAGACCAGCACCGTACGGCCCTCGTGGGCGAGGTTCTTCAGGAACCCACGCATCCACCGGATGCCCTCCGGGTCCAGCCCGTTGGCCGGCTCGTCGAGGATCAGCACGCGGGGGTCACCGAGCATCGCGGCGGCGATGCCGAGCCGCTGCTTCATGCCCAGCGAGTAACCCTTGAACTTGCGCTTCGCCGCCGGGCTCAACCCGACCAGGGCCAGCGCCTCGTCGGCCCGCTGCTTGGGCAGCCCGGCCGCCGCGCAGATGACCCGGAGGTGGTTGATGCCGGTGCGGCCCTTGTGCGCGCTGGACGCTTCCAGCACCGCTCCGACCTGCCGCAGCGGGTCGGCGAGGTCGGCGTACCGCTGGCCGCTGATGGTGGCCGTGCCTGCGGTTGGCGTGACCAGGTTCAGCAGCATGCGCAGCGTGGTGGTCTTGCCGGCGCCGTTCGGGCCGAGGAAGCCGGTCACCCGCCCCGGCGCCACGGTGAAGGACAGGTTGTTCACCGCCCGGACGCTCTTGTACTGCTTCGTCAGACCGGACACCACGATCTGACCGTCGCTGGTGGGGCTTCGCTGCCCGTCAGTCATCGTTCTCCTCCCGTGTGTGGCGTCGAGGTACGCCGTGGCACAGCGTGACGGCCCGTGGCAACAAGGTCAATCAGGCGCGATCGGTACGTTCGTCTCCGTCGCGGGGTGGAGGCGTGTCATCCCTGCGGACGACGGCCGGGCTCAGCGGGCGATCCAGGTTGCCCGGGCCGCCCCGAGCAATGCGCCGTCCGGGCCGTACAGGCTGGTGTGCACGAGCGCCTTGCGCCCATCGACGCGCAGCAACGCCCCGGTCACCACGCACTCGTCGCCCGGCTCGGGCAGCGCCGCCACCACTGCGGCGATCCGGCCCAGCAGGTACGGGCGGCCCGGCGCGAGCACCGCCCAACCGCCGGGGCAGTCCAGCGCCGCCCAGACCGTGGCCCCGCTGACCCGCTCGGGTGCGTGGAACGGCGCGGCGGTCCGGCCATCCGGCAGCCGGCCGGGGAAGATCCGCAGCCCGTCGGCCCGCTGCGGCCCGCAGACGTAACAACTGGGGAACGGATGCTCGACCAGGCCGGGGTAGCGGGCCGCGGCGGCCACCGCCGTCTCCAGGTCGACCGGGGGTACGACGGCATCGATCACGCCGGCCCGGCGTACCTCGGCCACCAGCTCGCCGGCCGGGTCCCGGACCTCGCCGTCGGCCAGGGTCAGCTCGGTCTCCAGCGGTGGCGGCCGGCGCAGCGTCACCTCGACCGGCCCACCGCCGCCCGCCCCGGCCGCGAAGATCCCCGCGCTCCAGCCGCCGTTGCCCGAGCCGGCGGGCCCGTTGTAGCGGGACTCGATGCGCATCGTCGACCTCCGATGGTGCGTGTCGGCGCCTTCGCCGGCCTGCCCGGGCAGCCTCGCACGGTCTGCACCGGGCGTCGCTAGCGGTCTCGCCTGCCGGCGTTCATCCGATCGACACCGGTGGTCCCCGTGAATGGCAACCCGGGCACCTACACAGATCCCATGGCCGTTCTGCATGCCGCTGGCACACCCCTGAAGACCAGCGGATACACCCTGCTGATCGCCGACGACCCCACCCAGGTCGCGGCCGCGCAACGCCTGCGCCACGAGGTGTTCGCCACCGAGCTCGGCGCCACCCTCCTACCCGGCGGGGCCGGGTTGGACGTGGACCCCTTCGACGCGTACTGCGACCACCTGATCGTCCGCGAGGACAGCACCGGCGAGGTGGTCGGCACGTACCGGCTGTTGCCGCCGGGGCGTACCAATCGGCGCTACGCCGAGGACGAGTTCGACCTGAGCCCGCTCGACCCCCTCGGCGGCGACCTGGTCGAGGCGGGTCGGTCCTGCGTGCACCCCGACCACCGCACCGGCGCGGTGATCAACCTGATGTGGGCGGGCATCATCCGGTACCTGCACCTGCGCGGCTCCCGCTGGCTCGGCGGCTGCGCGTCGGTGCCGGTGGCCGACGCCGGGCGGACGGTCGCCGAGGTGTGGACCCAGGCCCAGGCCCGGCACCTGTCGCCGCCGCCGTTGCGGGTCAGCCCGTTGCGGCCCTGGTTCGCCGAGGCCGCTGCCGCCGGCCCGGTCGCCGCCGCCCCGGCCGGGCGGGTCGCGGTTCCGCCGCTGCTGCGGGGCTACCTCCGGCTCGGCGCGTGGATCTGCGGTGAGCCGTCGTACGACCCCGACTTCGGGTGCGCGGACTTCTACGTCCTCTTCTCGCTGGACCGGATGAACCCGCGCTACCTGCGGCACTTCCTGGGCGGAGAGCAGCGGTGACCGCCGTGCCGCGTGACCTGTGGCGGCCCTCCTCGGGCTGCGACGACGACTGCCTGCCGGCGGCCGGCGAGGTGCCGACGGTGCCGGTGGCCCGCCGGGTGCTCCGGTTGGTCGCCGCGCTCGGCATGCTGCTGACCGGGATCGCCGTGGTGCTGCTGCTGCCCGTGCTCCCCACCCGGGAACGGCAGGCGCTGGTGGGCGGCTGGGCACGGGGCACCGCCCGCGCCTTCGGCGTCCGCCTCGTGGTCAAGGGTCGGCTGCCCCGGCGGCGCGCGCTGCTGGTCGCCAACCACGTCTCCTGGCTGGACATCCTCGCGGTGCTGGCGGTCGCGCCCACCCGGATGGTGGCCAAGCGGGAGATCCGCTCCTGGCCGGTGGTCGGTCTGCTGGCCGCGGCGGCGGGCACGGTCTTCGTGGACCGTTCCCGGCCGCTGGAGCTGCCGAGGACCGTCGGGCGGGTCGCCGACGCGCTGCGCGCCGGGCGTTCGGTGGCGGTCTTTCCGGAGGGTACGACGTGGTGCGCCGGGAACGGCGCCACCGACTGCCGCCCCGGCGGTGGTTTCCGGCCCGCGACGTTCCAGGCGGCCATCGACACGGGCAGCCCGGTGGTGCCGCTGCGACTCAGCTATCGCTGCGAGGCCACCGGGTCGACCACCACAGCGGCCGCCTTCCTCGGTGCGGACACCTTGCTGCGCTCGGTGGCACGGGTGGTCACGGCACGGGAGTTGGTGGTCTCGGTGACGATCGCCGGCGCGCTGCACCCGGCCCGTGACGCCGATCGGAGGTTGCTGGCCCGGGCCGCCGAGTCGGCCGTACACCTGTTGCCGACGGCGAGCGCCGTGGCGCGGACCCGGCTGCGGCCGGTGCCGACGGTGACCCCCGCCGTTCCCCTGCGGACGCCGGTCGCCGATCGGGGGCTGGACCTGGCGGCCTGAGGGGAGCGACGCCGACCGCCGAGCCGGCTACCAACTCGCGACCTGTCTTGTGGTGTCGCGATGTATCGCGTTACATTCTCCTCCTGATCGGCGTGCCTCCCGCGCGTCGTCGAGAGGGGGACGCCATGGCCGGATGGACGGTCGAGAGCCCGCAGCGGCTCACCCTGGACGGTCCGGTCATCCGGCTGGACGTTCGACTGATCAGTGGACGGCTCAACGTGGTCGCCACCGACGGGCCGACCCGGATCGACGTGACCCAGGTCGGCCGTCGGCCGGTCCTCATCGACCACACCGACGGCCGGCTCAGCATCCGGCAGGAGCGCGGTCGGGGCTGGTCGGACGTCCTGCGGTGGTTCCGGATGATCCACCGCTACCCACGGGTGGACGTCTCCGTCGCCGTGCCCGCCGACGTCCTCGCCGATCTGGGCCTGGTCGCGGGCTCGCTTGTCGCCTCCGGCCTGCGCCGGCAGACCACGGTCCACGTCGTCGCCGGTCAGATCACCCTGATGGGGTTGCGCGGCAACACCTCCGCGAAGATCACCTCCGGGCCGGTGGAGGCGCTCGGCGTCCGCGGCGACCTCACCCTGGAGACGGTCTCCGGAGAGGTCATCCTCGCCGACAGCGCCGTCGACCGGGTGCGGGCGCAGACCGTCTCCGGCGCCATCACCTGCGACCTGGACAACCCCCGGGGCAGCGAGATCCGGTTGACCACCATCTCGGGCAGCATCACCGTCCGGGTCCGCGCGGACAGCGACCTCGCCGTCCAGCTGAACACCGCCTCCGGCCGGATCACCAGCGGCTTTCCGCAGGTGCGCACGTCGACGTTCCCACTGCCCAGCAGCGAGGGGGTCCTCGGTGCCGGCGAAGGTAAGCTCTGGGCTTCCGCGACCTCGGGGAGCATCGCCCTGCTCGCCCGAGCCGTCGACGACGATGGGGAGGAGCTGCCGTGACCGCCGTGTTCAGCCACGGGCGGCTCCGGCTCTACCTGCTCAAGCTCCTCGACGACGGCCCGAAGCACGGGTACGAGCTGATCCGCCTGCTGGAGGATCGCTTCCTCGGGCTGTACGCGCCCAGCGCCGGCACCATCTACCCCCGCCTGCAACGGCTGGAGGTCGAGGGCCTGGTCAGCCACACCGCGGCCGGCGGCCGCAAGACGTACGACATCACCGACGCCGGCCGGGCGGAGCTGCGCCAACGGGCCGGCGAGTTGACCGCGCTGGAAACGGACATCGCGGCCTCCGTGGCGGACCTCTCCAGCCTGGCTGGCGAGATCCGCAGCGAGGTACGCGGATCGGTCCGCGACCTCAAGCGGGAGCTGAGCGAGGCCACCCGGCAGACCCGGCGGGCCCGGTGGGAGGCGCCCACACCGCCGCCCCGGCCGGCGTCGACAGCCGGGCCGCAGGCCGAGCTGCTCGACGAACTCGACAAGCGGCTGGCCGCGTTCACCGCCGAGGTGGGGCGGCTGATGCGTGCCCGACAGTTCAGCGACACCCAGCTGCGCACCGCGATCCGACTGCTCGACGGTGCCCTCGACGGGCTGCGTCGCCTGCTGCGCTGAGCGACGTCGCCGAGCGTCCGGCGACTCACAGCCTTTTTGCAGGAAGCGTCCAGCGCTGGCGCAGTGATGTCACCGATGATGGGCGCATGCCCGCTACCCAGACCGAGGCGCGACTGCTTGTCGTCGAGGACGACCCCAACATCCTCGAACTGCTCTCCGCGAGCCTGCGGTTCGCGGGCTTCGACGTGGCCACCGCGACAAGTGGGAGCGCGGCGCTGCACGCCGCCAAGGACCACCGGCCCGACCTGGTGGTGCTCGACGTGATGCTCCCCGACCTGGACGGCTTCGAGGTCATCCGGATGCTCCGCGAGGGCGGCACGCGTACCCCGGTGGTGTTCCTGACCGCCCGGGACGCCACCGACGACAAGATCCGTGGGCTCACCCTGGGCGGCGACGACTACGTCACCAAGCCGTTCAGCCTGGAGGAGCTGACCGCCCGGATCCGCGCCGTGCTGCGCCGCACCACCACCGGCGAGCAGGCCCCGTCCCGGCTCACCTTCGCCGACCTGGAGTTGGACGAGGAGACCCACGAGGTGCACCGGGCCGGCCAGCGGGTGCAGCTCTCGCCGACCGAGTTCAAGCTGCTGCGGTACCTGATGCTCAACGCCAACCGGGTGCTGTCCAAGGCGCAGATCCTCGACCACGTCTGGAACTACGACTTCCGGGGCGACGACAACATCGTCGAGTCCTACATCTCGTACCTGCGGCGCAAGGTCGACACCACCCAACCCCGGCTGATCCACACCCTCCGCGGCGTCGGATACGTGCTGCGCAAGCCGGCGGCGTGAACGCGGTCCAGCAGGCGAAGGGACGGGTGCGGGGCGTACCACTGCGGATCAAGCTGGTCGCCTCGGTGCTCGCGCTCGTCTCCGGCGCCCTGGTGGTGATCAGTGTTTCGACCGCGTACTTCCTGCACAACTACCTGGTCGAGCAGATCGACCTTGAGCTGCGCGAGTCGGCGGACCGGATCCAGTCCATCATGCCGTCGTCGAACGGCGTCTCGCTGCCCAGCGACTACGTGGTCGTGCTGACCAGCCCGACCACCGGCAAGGTGAGGGACTTCGCGTACGACACGTCCCGCTTCCGAACGGCCGATCTGCCGCCTTGGCCGAGCGACGCGGCCGGGTTCGAGGCGCAGGAGAAGGCCCAGGATGGCAAGCCACGCACCATCCGCGCCCGAGACAGTTCGGTGCGCTGGCGGATGTTCTACATAGAGCGGCCCGACGGCCAGATGGCGGCGATCGGCGAACACCTGACCGATGTCGACCTCGCCGTGAAACGGTTGGCCTGGATCGACCTGTTGGTCGGGGGGTCGGTGCTGATCATGCTGGCCTCGGTGGGCGCGGCGATCGTCCGAACCAGCCTCAAGCCCCTCGTCGAGATCGAACGCACCGCCGCCGCGATCGCCGGGGGTGATCTGACCCAGCGGGTGCCCGACCCGGAGGAAGGCCAGGACGAGCCAACCTCGGAACTGGGCAGGCTCTCCCGTGCGCTGAACGCCATGCTCACCCAGATCGAGGCGGCGTTCACCGCCCGAGCCGCCTCGGAGACCTCGGCGCGCTGGGCGGAGAGTGCCGCCCGGGATGCCGCCGCCGCCGCTCAGGCGTCCGAGGCGCGGGCCATCCGCTCCGAGGAGCGGATGCGGCAGTTCGTCGCGGACGCCTCCCACGAGCTGCGGACTCCGCTCACCACCATTCGCGGCTTCGCCGAGCTGTACCGGCAGGGTGCGGCCCGTGCGCCGGAACAGACGGCCGGTCTGTTGCGCCGGATCGAGGACGAGGCGGCCCGGATGGGGCTGCTGGTGGAGGACCTGCTGCTGCTCGCCCGGTTGGACATGGAACGGCCGCTCTCGCTGACCCCGGTGGAGCTGCCGGTGCTCGCCTCCGACGCGGTGCAGGCCGCGCGGGCGATGGCACCGGAACGGCAGATCGAGCTGGACATCGAGCCGAAGTCGGGGCCACTCGTTGTCTCCGCCGACGACGCGCGGCTGCGGCAGGTGATCGGCAACCTGGTCACCAACGCGCTCACCCACACCCCGGCGGAGGCCGAGATCCGGGTACGGCTGCGCGCCGAACCGGGTGGCTTCGCCGTGGTGGAGGTGGCCGACACCGGCCCCGGCCTCTCCGCGGAGCAGTCGGAACGGGTCTTCGAACGGTTCTACCGGGCCGACGCGGCCCGTACCCGACGGGCCGACGGCAACACCGGCACCGGCCTCGGCCTGGCCATCGTGGCGGCGCTGGTCGCCGCCCACCACGGCTCGGTCGAGGTGGCCGAGACACCCGGCGGGGGAGCCACCTTCCGGGTCCGGCTGCCGCTGCTGCCGCAGGTCGACGGAGCGGGCGAGTGACTTTCAGCCAACTTCCAGGACGGTTCCAGGTTGGTTGCAGTGCTGAGGGAGAAGGTAGTGCCATGACCGAGTTCGAGTCCGACCCGCAGCGCCGGCCGGCCCCCACCGACGCCGAGCCGTCGCACCCCACCGCCGAGCTGCCGCGCGACGAGCGCGTGCAGTCCGACTCCCCGACCACTCCCGTACCGGTCCAGTCGACCACCGGTGACCCGACGGTCGCCTCGACCGCCGGTGACCCGGAGACCACCGCCGTCACCCCCGCCGGGTACGCCGGCTCCTCCGCGCCCGCCGGCCCGCCGGCCACCGCCCAGCCGACCGGCTACGAGCCGCCGACCGGCTACGAGCCCCCGGCCGCCACTCCGTCCGCGCCGCCGTACCCGGTCTCCGGTCACCCGGCGCCCGGCCAACCCGGCTACCCACAGCCGGCCGCCGGCCACTACCCCGGTGCCCCCTGGTACGCGGGGCAGCAGTCCGGCTGGGCCGGCGGGGGCCAGCCGGGCATGGCGTACGCCCAGCACCAGCAGCACCCCGGTCAGCACGCCCAGCACCTCGGACAGCACCCCCAGCACCCGGGCCAGCCGGTCCCGCCGTGGGGCCCGCAGGTCGCGCCGCCCGGCAGCGGCCCCCGACCGGGCCGGATCGCCAAGTTCGCCGGTGCCGGCGTCGCGGTGTTCGCCCTGATGCTCGGTTCCGGTGTTGCCGGTGGGGCGCTCGCGCTCGCCCTCGACGGCGACAACGGCGGGATCACCCGCACCTACTCCGCGGCTCCCGTGATCAATGGCGCCGACCTGCCGAAGATCGCCGCGGCGGTGCAGGACAGCGTCGTCTCGATCACCACCGACAGCGGTGAGGGCTCCGGGGTGGTGCTCAGCGCCGACGGGTACGTGCTGACCAACAACCACGTGGTCGCGTCCGCCGCGGGCGACGCCGTGCGGGTGGTCTTCGCCGACGGCAAGACCGCCGACGCGAAGATCATCGGCACCGACCCGAAGACCGACCTGGCCGTGGTGAAGGCCAACGGGGTGAGCGACCTCAAGCCGGCCAAGTTCGGCGACAGCGACGCCATGCAGGTCGGCGACCAGGTGCTCGCCCTGGGCAGCCCGCTCGGCCTGCAGGGTTCGGTGACCTCGGGCATCCTCAGCGCCCGGGACCGCACCATCCGGGCCGGTGAGGGTCAGCAGCAGGACCCGACCCAGCAGAGCCAGGCGGTCAGCTCGATCTCCGGCCTGCTCCAGACGGACGCGCCGATCAACCCCGGCAACTCCGGTGGCGCGCTGGTCAACACCCGGGGCGAGGTGATCGGCGTCAACACCGCCATCGCGACCTCCGGGCAGAGCACCGGCAACATCGGGGTCGGGTTCGCCATCCCCAGCAACAAGGCCAAGGACGTCGCGGGCAAGCTCCAGCGCGGCGAGAAGGTCAGCCACCCGTCGCTCGGGGTCGGCGTCAACCAGGCCGAGGGCGGCGGCGCGCTCGTCGCGTCGGTCACCCCGGGCAGCCCGGCCGAGAAGGCCGGCCTCCAGCGTGGCGACGTCGTCACCCGGTTCGGCGACAAGCCGGTCAACGACTCGGACGACCTGGTCGGCGCGGTGCAGGCCGGCAAGGTCGGCGACCGGGTCGAGGTGCAGTTCAAGCGCAACGGTGTCGAGAAGTCGGCAACCGTGACGCTCGCCGAGACGTCCTAACCAGCTATTTGAACCTGCTTCCTCCCTCCGGCGGCGGGTGGCGGGGCCGAGGGGGTCGGCTCCGCCACCCGCCGCTTTTTTCCGCCCGGACGGCGGTTCACCCAGATCGGGTGAACCGCCGTCACCCGTCTGCCCGGCAGGTTCGGAGGGCGAGTCTCGGCGACCGGAACCGGGGGTGGGGTGCCATGACCGAGGTGGTGGGTGTCCGAGACGACCAGCGGATCCAACGCGACGTCCTGGCCGAGCTGGCCTGGGACGCCCGGCTGCAACCGAACGAGATCGGCGTGACCGTCGACCAGGGTGTGGTCACCCTGACCGGATTCGTGGACGGTGCCGCTCGCGGTTGGGCCGCGACACGATGCGCACAGCGGGTTCGCGGCGTACGGGCGGTGGCCGACGAGATGGAGGTGCGGCTGCCCGGCACTCCGGGGCGTACCGACGCCGAGGTGGCCATCGCCGCCACCCGCGCGTTGGAGTGGGACAGCTTCGTGCCCGCCGAACGGCTGGACGTGACCGTGGCCAACGGCTGGCTGATGCTGCGCGGTGAGGTCGAGTTCGGGTGGCAGCGGCGGGCCGCCGAGGGCGAGGTGCGTCGACTCGACGGCGTACGGGGGATCACCAACCTGATCGAGGTACGACCTGCGGCGCCACCGGCCGAACGGCTGCGGCGGGACGTCCAGCGGGCGCTACTGCGCACGCTCGGCGGCGAGCGGGTGACCGTCGAGGTGGACGGCGACACGCTGGTCCTCGCCGGGGTGGTCCGTTCCTGGTGGGAACGCGATCAGGTCGAGCGGGTGGCGTGGTCCGCTCCGGGGGTGCGGGCGGTCCACGACCAACTCCTGGTCGGCGGGTGATCGTCCGCCATGTCCGGTTTACCCGGGACACCACCGGGAAACCGCCGCCGACCGGCGGTGCCGCCGCACCGGGGGCCAGCCGCACCGGGGAGCAACGGGGAGGACTCGTGGCCGTGAACCACCCGCCTGCGGGCCGCCCCGAGGAGCGGTCGCTGCGCATCGCGATGGTGGTTCCGCCGTGGTTGTCCGTACCGCCGCCCGGCTACGGCGGCCTTGAGCAGGTGGTCGCCGCTCTGGTGGACGCGCTCACCGGGCAGGGGCACGCGGTGACCCTGTTCGGTGCCGGTGGTGACCACGGCACGGCGGCCGACGGCTTCGTCTCCACCGTCGCCGAGGTCCAGTACGAGCGGCTCGGTGAGTCACTGCCCGAGCTGGCACACCTGGCCAGGGTGAATCGGCTGATCACCGCGGCCGACTTCGACGTGATCCACGACCACACCACCATCGGTCCGCTGGTCGCCGGCCGCCGGGCCGTGCCGACGGTCGCGACGGTGCACGGGAACCCCGTGGGGGAGTACGGCGACGTGTTGAGCGACATCGACTCGGGCGTCGCCCTGGCGGCCATCTCGCACGCCCAGCGTCGGCTGAACCCGAACCTGCCCTGGGCCGGCACGGTGCAGAACGCGCTGGACATCCGGGGCTTTCCGCGCAAGCACACGCCCGGCACGGGGCCGGTGCTGTGGCTGGCACGGTTCAGCCCGGACAAGGGCCCGGACACCGCCATCCGGGCGTGCCGGGCGGCCGGGTTGCCCCTGCTGCTGGCCGGCAAGTGCAACGAGCCGGCCGAGCGCCGCTACTACGAGCAGGTCGTCGCGCCGATGGTCGACGAGGATGTGACAGTCGTGCTCAACGCGGACCGCGCGACGACGCTGCGGATGCTTGTCGACGCCCGCTGCCTGATCATGCCGATCCAGTGGGACGAGCCGTTCGGCATGGTGATGCTGGAGGCGATGGCGACCGGCACACCGGTGGTCGCGCTCAACCGGGGGGCGGTACCGGAGCTGGTTCGGCCGGGGCTGACCGGGCTCGTCGTCGAGCAGTCGGAGGAGCTACCCGCGGCGTTGCTCGCCGCGGAGCGACTCGACCCGGAGGACTGCGTGGCGCACGTCGCGCGGAACTTCTCGGTCGAGCGGATGGCGAGCGGCTACGCGGAGATCTATCGGCGCTTCGCCCTCGGCCGGCACGACGTCCGTGAACCGGCCCGGGTGCCGGTGCGCTGACCCACCCGTGTCGCCGGGTCAGGCCCCGGTCGCGCCCAACTCGGCGATGGCGGCGTCCAGCCGAGAGGCGTACGCAGGACTGATGCCGCCCTCACCGAGGCGGACGGTGACCTTCGCGCGCAGTCGGGCCACCGGCGGCGCCAGCTCTTCGCGGCCGGAGCTGACCGCCACGGTCAGGTTGCGCAGCTCGTTGCGCAGGTCGAGGGCCACGTCGTCGCGGATCTCCCCGGCGCTCAGCCCGGCGCCGATCAGCCCGTCGACCCGGTTCGCGACCTCGGTCAGGGTGCCCGGGTTCGAGGTGGGCGCGCCGGTCGTCGGCTTCCTCGACGGGGGCGTGGTCGGCGGGGTCGGCGTGATCGGCGCCGACGTCTCGGGGGCCGGCGGGTCGGTCGACGGGGTCGTCACCGGACCAGCGGAGGGTTGTGCCCGGCGGGCCGGCTGCTGTTCGGGCAGCAGGGCCACCCCGGCCAGCGTCACCCCGACGGCCAGCACCAGCAGCAACACCAACCGCCGCCGGGACCAGCCCGACGCGGTCGCCGGCCCGCCCGCGTCGGAGGCGTCGTCCGCTCTCCGTGCGTCCCCCGTCGCTGGGGCGGGCGCCGCGACGCTGGCCGTCGCGACGGCGGGCGACTGCGGTGGCAGGGGCTGGGTGGGCACCCGGATGGTCGCGGTCGGGGGCTCGGCGGGCAGCGAGTGGTCACGGAGCGCGGTGGCGACCTGCCGGGCGGTCGGCCGGTCGGCAGGGTTCCGGGCGAGGCTGCGCAGGCAGATCTGGGCCACCGGTGGGGGCAGGTCCGGTAGGTCGGCCAGCGTCGGCGGCGGACCGCTGGCCAGCGCGGCGCTGAGCTGCTCCCAGGTGTCCGCCGGGTACGGGACCCGGCCGGTAAGTGCCTCGTGCAGCAGCACGCCGAGCGAGTAGACGTCGGTGGACGGCTGGGCCGGCGCGCCGTCGAGGCGTTCCGGGGCGACGTACGCCGGGGTGCCGAAGGTCTCGCCGTCCTCGTCCTCGTCGGGCGCGCCGATCCGGGTGGCGATGCCGAAGTCGAGCACCTTGACGCCCGTCCCGGTCATCATCACGTTGGCCGGGGTGATGTCCCGGTGCACGATGCCGAGCCGGTGCGCGGCGGCCAGCGCGTCCGCGACCTGCGCGCCCACCTGGACCGCCTCGGCCCACGGCAACGGCCCCTCGGTGAGCCGTAGCTTCAACTCCTCGCCGCTGAGCAGCTCCATCACCACGAACGAGGTGATCGAGCCGTCCGGGTCGACCGTCTCGCCGTAGTCGTGCACGGAGGTCAGGTGCGGGTGCACCAGCTGGGCGGCGGCGCGGGCCTCCTCGCGCACCATGCCCCGGAACCGCGCGTCGGCGGCGAGTGACGGGGCGAGCACCTTCAGGGCGACCACCCGGTCCAGTACCTCGTCCCGGGCACGCCAGATGACCGACATGCCACCGGCGCCGATCTGGTCCAGAAGTCGGTATCTGCGAGCCAGCAATCGGCCCGGATGCAGTGCTGCCTTCACGGATCGCACCTGCCTCAGGGGTGGGAGCCGTATCAGGTTGCGCGAATGTGTCCTGCCTGTCAACGCCGTCGCCACCCGCCGTCGACGGGCGGCGCCTGCCGTGCGCTGACCGTCGGTTGACGGCGGCCCACCGGTCGGCGGCGGGCCCGTGCCAGGATGACAGGCATGGCGGGGGGACCGGTGGCGTTCGTGCTCGGCGGCGGGGGAGTGCTCGGCGCGGTCGAGGTCGGCATGTTGCGCGCGCTGTTCCGCGCCGGCATCCAACCCGACATGGTGCTCGGCACCTCGATCGGCGCGGTGAACGGCGCGCTGGTCGCCGCCGACCCGTCCGAGGCGGTGACCGACCGGTTGGTCCGGCTCTGGGCCTCACCAGAGGCGAGCGAGGTGTACGGCGACTCGGTCGCCCGGCAGTTGCGCCGTTTCGCCGCCCGCACCCACCTGCACTCGCCCCGGCCGCTGCGCCGCCTGCTCGAGACCGAGCTGGGGGTGGACACCACCTTCGCCGACCTGCGGGTGCCGTTCCGCTGTTGCGCCGCCCACATCGAGCGGGCCGCCGAGCACTGGTTCGACAGCGGTCCGGTGGTGCCGGCGGTGATGGCGTCGGCCTCGGTGCCGGGCCTGCTTCCGCCGATGCAGATCGACGGCGCGCACTACGTGGACGGTGGGATCGTCAACTCCATCCCGATCGGCGAGGCGGTGGCCGTCGGCGCCCGCCGGATCTACGTCCTCCAGGTGGGTCGGATCGAACGGGAGCTGACCCCGCCCCGCCGGCCGTGGGAGATCGCGCAGGTCGCGTTCGAGATCTCCCGCCGGCACCGCTTCTTCCGGGAGATGGCGGCGCTGCCCGAGGGGGTGGAGGTGCACGTCCTGCCGACCGGCGGGCTCAACCCCCGCGACGACACGCCGTGGGCGTACCGGGACATGGCGGCGGTGGGACGGCGGATCAGCCGCGCGTACACCGCCTCCCGGCGCTATCTCGCCACCCACCTGGAGCGGTGATGCCGCTGCCTCCCCGGTGGCTGCGTCGGCTGCTACTCGCCCCCGCCGTCGTGCTGCTCGCCTTCCTCGTGGTCACCACGTTGCCGATCTGGGCGCTGCTCGCCGCAGCCGCGTCCCCGCTGGTCCCGGGCCGGTTGCGCCCGCTGCGACTGCTCTGGATCGGCTGCTTCTACCTGGTCTGGGACGCTGCCGCGCTGCTCGCGCTCTTCGTGCTGTGGGTCGTCTCCGGTTTCGGCTGGCGGACCCGGTCGCCGGCCTTCCAACGCGCGCACTACGTGCTGGCCGGCTGGTTCCTGCGGGTGCTGTTCTGGCAGGCACATTGGACACTGCGGTTGCGCATCGACGTGGTGGGCACCGACCCGGACACCGCGCTGCCCGGTCGGCCCGAGCTGGTGCTCTGTCGGCACGCCGGGCCGGGCGACTCGTTCATCCTGATCCACGGGCTGGTCAACTGGTTCCACCGGGAGCCACGGATCGTCCTGAAGGACAGCCTCCAGTGGGATCCGGCCATCGACGTGCTGCTCAACCGGCTACCCAACCGGTTCATCGCGCCGACCCCGGAGCGCGGCGAGGAGACGGTACGCCAGGTCGGGCACCTGGCCACCGGCCTGGACGACAACGACGCGTTCGTGATCTTCCCCGAGGGTGGCAACTTCACCCCCAAACGACGGCTGCGTGCCATCGCCCGGTTGCGCTCCCTCGGCCTGGAACGGATGGCCCTGCGCGCCGAGCGGATGCGCCACGTGCTCGCCCCGCAGCCCGGTGGGATGCTCGCCGCACTGGACGCCGCCCCGGACGCCGGGGTCATCTTTGTCGCCCACACCGGGCTGGACCGGATGCTCACCGTCGCCGACGTGTGGCGGGAACTGCCGATGGACAAGCGGATCGTGATGCGGTTCTGGTCCGTGCCACCGGAGGACGTACCGACCGGACGGCAGCAACGCATCGACTGGCTCTTCGATTGGTGGGCGCAGATTGACGCCTGGATCGCCGCTAACCGGTGAGCGCGAGGAGTGTAGCGAAGCGGAGCCCCGCAGTCGCGAACGAAAGGCGGGCTCCGGTGAGCGCGAGGAGTGTAGCGAAGCGGAGCCCCGCAGTCGCGAACGAAAGGCGGGCTCCGCGGCGTTTGGCCGCGTAGGGTGCGGGCGTGGACGAGATCTGCGTGGTGACAACGGTGGTGGATGCACGGTCGGTCGCCGACGTGTTGGCGGCTGCGGCCGTCGCCGGCAGGCTCGCCGCCTGCGCCCAGGTGGGTGGTCAGGTGGACAGCACCTACTGGTGGCGGTCCGGGATGGAGACGAGCACCGAGTGGTCGGTGCAGTTCAAGACCGCACCGGATCGGCTCACCGCGCTGCTGGACCAGATCCGGGTCAGCCACCCGTACGAGGTGCCGGAGATCCTGGTGTCCAGGGTGGAGAGCGGCAACCCCGACTACGCCACCTGGGTGTACGAGCACACCAGAACCTGAGTACGCGCACTCTGGGTCGCACCCCGGTCGGCTGTCGATGATGACCGGGTGGACGACACCCGTTACCCCTGCCCCGCCTGCGGTGCGCCGGCCGATCTGAGTGCCGGTTGCTCCGGTTGCCGGCGCGCGCCCGACCCGATCGCCGCCGAGGTGGTTCGGCTCAGCCGGGAGGCCGCCGAGCTTGAGCCGCAGGTGGAGCGGGCCCGCCGCGCGTACACCGAGTTGGCCGGACGTCTGTCGGCCGTGTCGCGACGGCGGGCCGAACTGGCGGCGGTCGTCCGTGCCGGGTTGGTTGCCCCGGTCGTGGCGCGCCCGGCGTCTCTGGTCGGGCCGGAGCCGTCCATCGGCCCGGGTCCCGGGGTCGCGGCGGATTCGCGGCCGGGTGCTGCGGAGACCTCGACCCGGACCGTCCAGGGTCTGCTCTTCGTCCTCGGTGGACTCCTGCTGGGCACCGCTGCGGTGGTGTTCACCGCGGTCGCCTGGGCGGCGGTGGGGGTCGGCGGTCGGGCGTTGATCCTGGCGGCGTTCACCGCGCTCGCGTTGGGCGTACCGCTGCTGGCGGTCCGCCGGGGGCTGCGGGGTACGGCGGAGACGTTCGCCGCGGTGGGGTTGCTGCTGGTAGTGCTGGACGGTTACGCGGCCTGGTCGGTGGACCTGGCCGGAGTGGCCGACTGGCCGGGCAGCCGGTACGCCGCGCTGGTCGGGGGGGCCAGCGCGGCGGTGGCCGTGGCGTACGGCCGGTGGAGCGGGTTGACGGGGCCCTGGTTCGCCGCGCTGGTGGCCGTCCAGCCGGCGTTGCCGCTGCTCGCCGCCGAGGCCGGGCTGGGTGCGGCGGGGTGGGCGTTGGTCCTGCTCGGGGTGGCGTTGCTGAACCTGGCCGTGCTGACCGCGCTGCGTGGCCGGGGAGGGGCGGCGCAGCTCGTCGGCCGGGTGCTGGCCGGCGCGGGTCACGTCGCCGCGGTGGTTGGCGCCTCGGCGTGCGCGGTGGTGCCGCTGGTCGGTGGGCGGGCGGGGGGCTCGCCACTGCTGGCCGGGGTGCCGCTGGTGCTGGTCGCGCTGACCGGGCTCGGTGCGGCCTGGCTCGTCGGGGGGCGGGCGCTGCGGGCGGTGGCGGCCGGGCTGCTGGTGCCGGTGCTCGCCGCCGCGCTGCTGCGTCCGGTGGCGGAGCTGCGGCCGTCCCTGCTGCTGCTCGCGGCGGCGACGGTGGCGCTCGGGCTGGCCGTTGCCGTGCGGCTACTGCCGGCGGTGGACGGTGGCGGCGGTTGGCGGACCGGCCCGCGTGCCGGTGCGCTGTTCGTCGCCGCGGGGACGGCACAGGTCACCGTGCTGATCACCGTCGGGCTGGCGGTCGTGGCCGTCGGCCGGTCGCTGCCGCCCTGGGGCGGGGCCGGGACGGGGCCGGACCTGCGCTGGGGCTGGCAGCTGGCACCCGCCGTGGCGCTGACGATCGGCGCGACGGTGCTCCTGCTGCCCCGGAACGCGCGGGCGGTGCTCGCCACGGCCGGTGCGGTGGCGGTGCTGTTCGCCGTGCCCGCCGGCTGGGCGGTGTCCTGGCCTCAGGTGGTGGCCATCGATCTGGTCGGCGGGGTCGCGCTGCTGCTCGCCGTACTGGCCCGCCCGACCACCCCATCGATCGCCCTGCGCACCCGTGCGCTCGGCGGTGCCGTCCTGCTCGGGCACGGGCTGCTTGTCGCCCTGGCCGCCCCGACCGGTGCCCTGGTGGCGCTCGGCGTGCTCGCCGTGGTCGGGCTGGCACTGGCCGTACGACGGGGGGCCGGGGCGTACCGGGAGGTGGCCGGCACGGGTCTGCTGGTGGGGCAGCTCGCGCTGCCCGGGATCGCGGCGGTGGCGCTGTTCGCGGCGGGCGCGCCGCCGTGGTGGCAGGCCCGGCTCGCGCTGGCCGCCGCCGGGCTGTCGCTGGTCGCGGCGCTCGCGGCGCGTCGCCACAGGGTGGAGCTGATCGGGTACGCCGTGACCGGCGCCGTCGTGGCGGTAGCCGTGCCCGGCCTCGCGCCGCTGGTCGGGGCCGGTGACGAGCCGCTCACGCTGTACGCCGCGCTGGCCGGGCTCGGCGTCGCGTTCGTCGCCTACTTGCTGCCGTCGGCGAGCGCCTCCGGCCGGGCGGCCCTCGGGGAGCGGCCGACGGCCGACGGGCGTGAGCCGACCCGGTCGGCGCTGTTGTTGGCGGCCGGCGGAACGCTGGCGGTGGTCGCCGTGCTGGCGGCCCTGCCGACGGTGCTGACCGCGCTCTGGTCGCCCTACGGCGTTCGGGACCGGGTGTGGTCGGGGGTGCCCACAGTCGTCGCCGACCCGACGGTGCTCCCGGTCGGGTTCGCGCTGGTCGTGCTGGCGGTGGCCGGCGTGCTGGCCGGTCGGCGGGTCGGCCTGCCGGTGGCGCCCGCGCTGCCGTTCGTGGCGGCGGCGCTGCCGGTGCTGCTCATCGCGATCGGCGCGCCGTGGCCGGTGCTGCCGGCCGCCGTCCTGCTCGCCGGCCTGGCCGCGCTGCTGTTCACCGCGCTGGCCGGGGCCCGCCCGGCGCCCGCACCGGTCGCCGTACCGGTGGGCGTGGTGCTGGTGGCCTCCGGTGTGCTCGGTCTGCTGGCCACCCGGGCCGGGACGCTCGCGGCCGAGGGGACGCTGCTGGTGGCGGCGGTCGCGGTCGCCGTCGGGGCGCGCCGGTTCGCGGTACGGGTCGCCGGTTGTCTCGCCGCCGTGGGCGCGGCGTCCGCGTTGGCGGTGACCGCCCCGCTCGCCGGTGGGCTACCGGTGCGGGCTGCCGCGTACCCACTGCTGGCGGTGGCCGCGTTGGTGCTGGCCGCCGCGGCGGTCACCCCGGCGCGGGCCCGGCTGGGACGGGTGCTGGACGCTGCCGCGCAGGCCGTCGCGCTGGTGGCGGCGGTGCTCGCCGTCGAGGTGGCGCGGCACCTCGCCACCGTGTGCGTGCTCTGGGGTGTCGCCGTCGCGCTGCGACTGCTGCGCCGGGCTGAACCGGCCGGTCGGCGGTGGGCGTTCGCCGGGATCGCCGCCGGCAGCGAGTTGCTCGGGGCCTGGGTGCTGCTCGCCGCCGGTGGGGTCACCGTGCTGGAGGCGTACACCCTGCCGGCCGCGGCGCTCGCCGTCGGCGCGGGTCTGCTGGCGCTGCGCACCCGGCCGGGGCTGACCAGCTGGCCGGCCCTCGGCCCGGGGCTGGTCGCGGCGTTGCTGCCCAGCCTCGTGTCGGTGCTGGCCGGGGCGGACGCGCAGCCGTGGCGGCGACTGCTCCTCGGCGCCGCGGCGACCGGCGCGGTGCTGGCCGGCGCGACCCGCCGATGGCAGGCGCCGGTGCTGCTCGGCGGCGGCGTGCTGACGCTGTTGGCGCTACACGAACTGGCCCGGGGGTGGGATCTGCTGCCCCGGTGGATCTATCTGGGGGTCGGCGGGCTGGCGCTGGTCGGGCTCGCCGCCACCTACGAGCGGCGGCGTCGTGACCTGGCCCGGCTGCGCGCCGCGGTTGGGCGGCTGATTTGAGTTTGAAGTCAGGAAGGTAGGGCTCTCCCTACCTCCCATTCGGGGGTTGTCGGGGTTACTCAGCGCTACCGCGATCGGGACACTTGACAATAAGCCCGAACCACCCCGGTACGGGCGCAAGCGGAACGGGAGCAGCGATGGCGCTCGGAGCGGTGGCGGAACCGCCGGTACGACGGCGAGGTAGTGACTACGCACAGTTGTCCCGACGGATCAGCCAGGCGGGCCTGCTGGAGCGGCGTCCCGGCTGGTATGTCACCCGCATCGTGTTCACCCTCGGTGCCTTCCTGGCCGGCTGGGTGGCCGTGTTCCTGCTCGGCGACTCCTGGTGGCAGCTTCCGCTCGCGGCCCTGATGGCGGTGGCCACCACCCAGGTCGCGTTCCTCGGTCACGACGCCGGGCACCGCCAGATGTTCCGTCGGCGTGGGCCCAGCGAGTTGGTGGGGCTGCTCGCCGGCAACGTGGCGGTGGGGATCAGCTACGGCTGGTGGGTCGACAAGCACAACCGGCACCACGCCAACCCGAACCACGAGGACGAGGACCCGGACGTCGGCGCGGGGGCCCTGGTGTGGACGCCCGAGCAGGCGTTGGAGACCCGTGGGATCGGTCGCTGGATGGCCAAGCGGCAGGCGTACCTCTTCTTCCCGATGCTCCTGCTGGAGGGCATGAACCTGCACGTGGCGAGCATCCGGGCGATCGTCGGCCGGGAGGACGGCAAGTACACCGTCCCGATGCGGCGCCGGGCGGTCGAGGCAGCGTTGCTCGTCGCGCACACCGCCGCCTACGTGGCACTGCTGTTGGCGGTCATGTCGCCGGTCAAGGCGCTGCTCTTCGCCGTCGTGCACCAGGCGCTGTGGGGCCTCTACATGGGCTGCGCGTTCGCGCCCAACCACAAGGGCATGCCGATGCCGACCGCCGAGGACGAGCTGGACTTCCTGCGTAAGCAGGTGCTGACCTCCCGCAACGTGCGGGGCAGCCGACTGGTGGACACCACGCTCGGCGGTCTCAACTACCAGATCGAGCACCACCTGTTCCCGAACATGCCCCGCGCCAACCTGCGCCGGGCCCAGCCGATCGTCCGTGCCTACTGCGTGGAGCAGGGCATCCCGTACGCCGAGACCGGGCTGGTCGAGTCGTACCGGCAGGCGCTCGGTCACCTGCACGAGGTGGGGCGGCCGCTGCGCGGCTGAACACACCAGGGGGATGGCGGGGGCGGTGCCAAACGGCACCGCCCCCGCCTGCGCGTATCGGGCCGATCGACACCCCGCTACCGCTGGTCGATGCCGGCCGTCGTCCCCGGTAGGGTCGGCGCATGGCAGACCTGCTCACCGCGGACGCGGTGCGAGAAGAGCTGAGCCGGTTGCCCGACTGGTCGGGTGACCCGACCGGCATTGGTCGTACCGTCCAGCTCGGCAGTTTCCCGGCGGCCATCGCGGTGGTGGACCGGGTGGCGGCGGTGGCCGAGGAGCTCGACCACCATCCCGACATCGACATCCGATGGCGGACCCTGACCTTCCGCTGTGTCACGCACTCGGCCGGTGGGGTCACCCACCGGGACATCGAGCTGGCTCGGCACATTGACGACATCGTCCGGAGTGCGGCATGAGATTCGAGATCAGCAAGGTGCTGGACGCCATCGAGGGACGGGTCTGCACCGACCCGTCGCTGGCCCGAGCCGTGGTCGACCTGGCCGAGGTGATCCGCTACCAGGACATCGACGGCGGTCGCCCGGCCAGCCTGCTCCGCCTCGGCATGGTCATCGACGCGCTCTCCCGCGAGCTGGAGGAAGACAGCGTCCAGGTCTACGCGGTGGTGCACCGGGCGTTGCTCTCCGACGCCGACCTCACCTCCAACGAGCGGATGGTCGTCCGCCGCTGGGCCGACGACGGGCTCGTCGAGGTGCTCGACAACCCGGGTGACCGGATGTTGGAGGTCGCCGACCTGCTCGGTCTGCCGGTGCTCAGCCGGGTCCGCTTCGACGGGTTGCGCGGTCGGTTCCCGTGGCTGGTCGAGCAGCCCGGTCGGGTGGTCGCCCCGGTGCCCGGCGCCGGCGGGCCGGTATTCATCGCACACGTCGGCGGTGGCCACTCGCCGGTGGCCGGCAAGCGGTCGCCGACCGGTGCCAAGCTGCTGGCCCGCCAGTGGCGCTGCCCGGAGTCGGGTTGCGCGTTGTTCGGCGGCGGTGGTGGGGGTGGCGCGTTCGCCGACCTGGCCGGGGGTGCCGACCGCAGCCCCGCCGCGCAGCCGCCGCCCGCGCTGCGCAACGGCGTGCCGACGTGCCCCCGGCACGGCGCACGGCTCGGTGACACCGGCCCGCGTCCGCGTACCGAGGTGCTCGCGGTGCGCGTCGGCGGCCTGGTCCGGCGGCGGTTCGTGCTCAGCGAGGAGCAGCCGATCGTGGCCGGTCGGGCACCCGAGCAGGACGGCGGGATCATGCTCGGGCAGTGGCTCAACGACGAGGCCCGACGCTGGATCAGCCGTGGTCACGTCCGCTTCGAGCTGCGGGTCGGCGAGGTCATCGTCACCGACGTCAGCACCAACGGCTCCGGCATCCGCCCGGCCGGCTCGATGACCGAGTCGGACCGGATCCCGCTGGCCCCGCAGCAGTCCCGGGTCCTGGGCGAGAACGACATGGTGGAGCTGTACCCCGGGGTGCAGATCGGTCGGGCCGAGGAGCTGCCCACCGGTGCCCCGTTCACCCCCACCTCGGTGATGGCCGAGGCCCCGACGATGGCCATGCGCCTGCCCCGTCCCTGACGAGCCCGCGCGCGACCGGTCAAGATCCGGACAAGAACAGGGAAAGTGCTGCCTCGGATGGTGTCGAGGCAGCACTTTCCCTGTAGTTGCGTTTCCAGCGCGGTGCGTCAGCCGGCCAGCACCTCGGCCAGCTGGGCCACCGCCAGGTCGATCTCCTCCTCGGTGATCACCAGCGGCGGGGCGAGCCGGATGGTGGAGCCGTGGGTGTCCTTGGCGAGCACTCCGCGCTCGGCCAGCCGCTCACACGCCTCCCGACCGCTCATCAGCGCCGGGTCGATGTCCAGGCCGGCCCACAGGCCACGGACGCGTACCCCGACGAGACCCTTGCCGACCAGACCTTCCAGGCCGGCCCGCAGCCGCTCACCCAGCTCGGCCGAGCGGCGCTGGAACTCGCCGGTGGCCAGCAGCCGGACCACCTCGATCGCCACCGCGCAGGCGAGCGGGTTGCCGCCGAAGGTGGAGCCGTGCTGGCCGGGCTTGAGCACCCCGAGCACGTCGGCGTTCGCGGCCACCGCGGAGACCGGCACGATCCCGCCACCGAGCGCCTTGCCGAGCAGGTACATGTCGGGCACGACGCCCTCGTGGTCACAGGCGAAGGTCGCGCCGGTACGCCCCAGACCCGACTGGATCTCGTCGGCGATGAACAGCACGTTGCGCTCGGTGCAGACCTGGCGTACGCCCGGCAGGTAGCCCTCCGGCGGCACCACCACGCCCTGCTCACCCTGGATCGGCTCCAGCAGCACGGCCACGGTGTTCTCGTCGATCGCGGCGGTCAGCGCTTCCAGGTCGCCGTACGGAACGACAGTGAACCCCGGGGTGTACGGCCCGAAGTCCGCGCGGGCGTCCTCGTCGGTGGAGAAGCTGACGATGGTGGTGGTCCGGCCGTGGAAGTTGCCCTCGGCGACCACGATGTTGGCCTGCCCGGCGGCCACGCCCTTGACCTGATAACCCCACTTGCGGGCCACCTTGATCCCGGTCTCGACCGCCTCGGCACCGGTGTTCATCGGCAACACGAGGTCCTTGCCGCACAGCTCGGCCAGCTCCCGGCAGAAGTCGGCGAACTGGTCGTGGATGAACGCCCGGCTGGTCAGCGTCAGCCGGTCCAGTTGGGCGTGCGCGGCGGCAATCAACTGCGGGTGCCGGTGGCCGAAGTTCAGCGCGGAGTAGCCGGCCAGGCAGTCCAGGTAGCGGCGGCCGTCCACATCGGTGAGCCAGGCTCCCTCGGCGGACGAGATCACCACCGGCAGCGGGTGGTAGTTGTGCGCTGTCCAGCGCTCGGCGTCCCGGACCGCTCCCGGCGTACGCAGCTTGTCATCCACGATCACTTGCTTGCCTTTCCCTGACGGAGTCGCAGCGTGCAGCACTTCGGTCCGCCGCCGGCCTTACGGAGCTCGGACAGGTCGACCCCGATGGTTTCGTAGCCCCGGTCGCGCAGCTTGGCGGCCAGGTCGGTGGCCTGCGCCGGCAGCACGACGTGCCGCCCGTCGCTGACCGCGTTCAACCCCAACACCTCGGCGTCGGCCATGGTGGCGTGCACCGCGTCGGGGAAGAGCCGGCGCAGCACGGCCTGGCTGCCCGGGGAGAACGCCTCCGGGAGGTACGCCACGGTCCGCTCGTCGAGCACGGTCAACGCGGTGTCCAGGTGGTAGAAGCGCGGGTCGACCAGTTGCATGGTGATCACCGGGTAGCCGAAGACCTCCTGCAACTGGGCGTGTGCGGCGTGCGCGGTGCGGAAGCCGGTGCCGGCCAGCAGGTGGTCGCCGGCGAGCAGGACGTCGCCCTCGCCCTCGTTGACGTGCTTCGGGTCGTACATCTCGAAGCCGGCGGCCTCGAACCAGGCCCGGTACGCCGGCGCCTCGTCGGCGCGCTGCGGGTCGCGGAACTGCACGGCCATCGCCTTGCCGTCGATCACCGTGCCGCCGTTGGCGGCGAAGACCATGTCGGGCAGGCCGGGCACCGGAGTGATCTCCTCGACGGTGTGGCCCAGGTCAAGGTACGTCTGGCGCAGCTGCTCCCACTGCCGAACGGCCAGCGCGGTGTTGACCGGTGCGCTCGGGTCCATCCAGGGGTTGATGGCGTAGCCGACGGCGAAGTACGTCGGCCGGCACATCAACAGGCGCTGGCTGGTGGCGTCCATCGTCATTGTCCTGCTCCCAGGGGTCGGGCGCGCCCGGCCACCGTGGCCCACGGGCTGGCGCCGTTGCTCAACGTTATGCGGCGTCAGCGGCAGGATCCACCACCGAGAGTTGCGCAGACCGAACATTCGTTGCGTCTGGACGGTCTACGGCTGCGAATCGTTGCGTCGAGGGTTGCCTGGGCCGCTTTTGGTGTTTCCGGCCACCTGCCGCATGGCCTTTTCGGGGCCTTCGCGCTGCCCTCGCGTGGCCTTTCGCGCTGCCCTCGCTGGGCCTTTGCTCTGCTGCCTTACGTGTGCACCACCCGCACGCCCGGCATCCGTCGTGCGGGTGGATGCATGGGGCGCACCAGAGAAAAGGTGGCGGGCACGGACGGCCGGGCCGGGGTGTGCGGGGGTTCCGGTCGGGCCAGCGGGCCGTTCGAGAAACCGCCAGAACCCGGAAACACTTCAGGGGCGGCGAACCGCCGCCCCTGAAAGGGTGTCGCCCGGCCGGTGAACCACCGGACTGATCGGGCTGCCGGCGAACCGCCGGCTGTTCCGCCGGTGCATCACCGGCGAGCGGAACAGTGCCCGCTAGAAACGATCGACAAACTGTGAGTCAAGCCACTCTCGGAAGCGCGGCACCCAGTCGCCGTCGGTGGTCGGCCAGTCGAACTGACCGGTCATCGCGAGCACCCCGATCACGACCGCGGCCAGCCCGATCAACACACCGAAGAGCGCGTCGGTCTTGCCGGCGACGTGCCGGCGGCGGGTGGCCATCAGGCCGAGCACCGCGAGCACCGCACCGAACGCGCCGAGCCCGATGCCGTACCCGGCAAGGGTCCCGGTCAGCACGAACATCGCACCGGCGACCGAGACGATCAGGCCGAGGGTGGCGAGCAGACTGGCCCGCGGCTTCGGGCCACGCGTCACCGGCGGCTCCGGCGTGGTCACGCCCGGGGTCGGGTCGACCGGGCGGTCCGTGGTGGCCCGGTCGGTGGTGACGCGTTCGGTGGTGTCGGACCGCCGGGTGGTGCTGTCGAGGTCGGCGTCCCGCTCGGCGGTGCGCGCCGTGGCCGGGGCGACGGTGGGCCGGGATTCGGTCTCCACCTTGTCTACTGCGACCGGGCGGGTCGTGCCCTTCACGGGCTCCGGTGCGACGGGGCGGGTCGTGCCGTTCAGGGGCTCGGGTGCGACTGGGCGGGCGGTGCCGGGCCGGGGATCGGCCTCCGCCGGTCGCGCGGTGGCGGCTCGGGCGACCGCCGCCCGCTCGTTGGCGCGCCGCTCGGCCTCGCTGGTCTGGCCGCCGGTCGCGCCGGCACTGCGGTACGTCGTCTGGTCGGCGTCCCGGTCGGTGACCACCGGGCGGCCGACGCTGTCGTCGGACTGGGCCGTCTCGGTGACCGGGTTGTCGCGGCCGTCCACGCGGCCGTCGAGGTTCTCGTCCCGCGGTGCCGGCTCGGACCGGCGGGACAGCGAAGGAATCCTGACCACTACACACCTCCTGATGAATGCGTGGTGGCCGACGGAAAGGGTGGCACCCACGCGGTGTCGCCCCTCGAATACCCACCTGGGCGTTTCCTGACACCAATCCTGGGTACGGCCATCGAGACCGGCCTCGGTCGGTCCGGCCCGACTCCGGTTATGGCCCCGGCCCGGCCCTGGCCGTTGATCGACTCGGTTTCCTGGAAGTCGTGGTGTCCCGCCGACGTGGACACCCCGGTTTCCTGAAACCCAAGTCGATCAACGCGGCGGCGAATCCGGTCGATCAGCGCGGCGGGGGACCCGGGTCGATCAGTGCGCGGCCCGGCCGGGCGGGGCTGGCTATCCTTGGCACCTGTGCCAGAGGGACACACGATCCATCGCCTGGCGGCCCGGCACGCCGAGCTGTTCGCCGGGGACAAACTGCACGCCGCCAGCCCGCAGGGTCGTTTCGCCGAGGGTGCCGCCCGGCTCTCCGGGACCGTGCTGGAGGGCACCGAGGCGTACGGCAAGCACCTGCTGCACCACTACGCCGGCGAGCTGACGCTGCACGTACACCTCGGGTTGTATGGCAAGTTCACCGACGGGCCGGGGGAGCCGCCGGAGCCGGTCGGTCAGGTGCGGCTGCGACTGGCCAGCGACAGGCACTGGCTCGACCTTCGCGGGCCCACCGCCTGTGAGCTGCTCACCCCACCTGAGGTGGCCGCGCTGCGGGACCGACTCGGGCCCGATCCGTTGCGCGGCGACGCCGACCCGGAGCGGGCGTACGCCCGGATCGCCCGCAGCCCCACACCGCTCGCCGCGCTGCTGCTGGACCAGTCGGTGGTGGCCGGCACCGGCCTGATCTTCGTGACCGAGGCGCTGTTCCGGGCAGGGCTGCCGCCCAGGATGCCGGGCCGACAATTGACCAGGACCGGCTGGGACGCGCTCTGGGCCGACCTGGTCGAGCTGATGCAGTTCGCGGTCGAGCACGGGCGGATCGACACCGTCCGCGACGCTCACCTGCCGGAGGCGATGGGCCGGCCGGCGCGGGTGGACCGGCACGGTGGCGAGGTGTACGTCTACCGCCGCCCGGGAGCGCCCTGCCACGTCTGCGGCACCGAGGTCAGCCGCGGCGAGCTGGCCGGCCGCAACCTCTACTGGTGCCGTACCTGCCAGGCCGGCTGACCCGCCCGCCCCGCCCCGCCCCGCGCCCCGGCTCCCGCCCCGCGCCGATCTTGCAGTCTCTGTTGTCGACACGGGTGGATATGCGCCCTAGGTCGGCACAGAAAGTGCAAGATCGCGGAGCTGGGTCGGGCACCACCACCCGTGATCGCCGAGCCGGGACTCAGTTGGCGTCGAGCAGCCAGCGGACCACGTTGATCTTCTCGGGGAAGACGGTGTCGTCGGCGACGCTCCAGGCCAGCGTGTGTCCGATCGTCCAACCCCGAACCCGTTCCCGGTCCAGCCCCAGCTCACTGCTGAGCCGGTCCAGTCGGTGCCGGACGACGGCCGGGGAGTGGCCCAGCTCGGGGCCGCGCACCATTGGCACGACCGAGAACTCCCGCTCCCCGGTCAGCGGCTTCGGGTCGATCGCCAGCCAAGGCCCTCGGGTGGCGGCGAGCGAGTCGGCGGCGAGCACGTTGCCGGCGTGCAGGTCCTGGTTGAGCAGCACCTGTTCGCCCTGACTCGACGCCAGGCCGTCGAGCAGGTCGAGCGCCGCGTCGAGCAGCCGCCGCTCGTACGGCCGGCCGGCCCGTTCCCAGGCCCGGGGCATCCGGTCGATCCAGCCGGCGGCCTCCTGCGCCAGCGGGACGAACGGCGCGCCGGCCGGTCGCCAGAGCCGGGGCAGCAATCCGATCATCGCGTCCAGCGCCCGGTCCGGCGGAAGATCGTGCAGGGGAGTGCCGGGTTGACAGCGTTCCACCAGCAGGGCGCGCCGCCCGGGGTCGTGGGCGAGCAGACGGATCGCCCCGTCGCCGTCCCAGTGGGCCAGCGCGTCAGCCTCGTGCCGGCTCTCCTCGTCGGGGTATTGGAGCTTCAGCACCGCCGCCGTGCCGTCGGGCAGGTCGGCGGGGAGCGCCAGTGAGGCGTACGCGTACCGGAAGGGTGGGCCGAGTCGGAGCGACCACCGCTCGGTGCACTCCGTCAGCCATGTCGGGAGTGCGGTCAGCCAGGCGCGACCGGCGGGTGACCCGCGTACCCAGTCGAGCCCTTCGGGTAGGTCCATCCGGACATCCACGGTGCCGTCACGACCGGGGCGGCGTCAGGCGCGGGCCGCGATAGGGGAGGGTGGCGCTGTAGACCACGTTCGTGGTGGTGCTGCCGAACCCGGCGAGGTCGTTGACGATCTGTTCGAGGTGCGCCATCGACGTGGCCGCCACCTTGAGCACGTAACAGTCGTCCCCGGTGGTGCGCAGGCACTCCAGGATCTCCAGCCGTCGGTCCAGTAGTCGGTGAAGCGGTTCGTGCCGGCTGCCGGGGTATTTCAGCCGGACCACCGCCAGCACCGCGAAGCCCGCCTTGGACAGGTCGACCTCGGCGCGGTAGCCGCTGATCACACCGGTCGCCTCCAGCCGTCTCACCCGTTCGGTGGTGGCCGACGCGCTCAACTTGACCCGGCGGCTGAGTTCGGTGATCGGCAAACGGCCGTCGCCCTGCAACTCGGTCAGGATCGACCAATCGAGATCGTCAAGATTCTCGGCCATTGGATCAATCTACCGCTGAATCAACGGCAGATGGCCGCGCAGGCAGGGATCATTGGGTTCCCACACCGGCTCCACAGTGGCTAGCGTGAACGGGTGCAGATTGGCGTGAACGTACCGAACTTCGCCCCGGGTACCGACCCCGACGTGCTGCGGCAGTGGGCGCAGACGGTGGAGGGTCTCGGCTTCGACCTGCTGATGGTCTCCGACCACATCGCGGTGACCCCGGACGTGGCCGAGCAGTATCCGGCGCCGTTCTACGAGCCGTTCACGACGCTGTCCTGGCTGGCCGGGGTGACCACCCGGGTCCGGTTGGGCACCACGGTGCTCATCGTCCCGTACCGGCACCCACTGCTCACCGCCCGGATGGCGGCGAACCTCAACCGGCTCAGCGGCGGCCGGCTCGTCCTCGGCGTCGGGGTCGGCTGGGCCCGGCAGGAGTTCGAGGCGCTCGGCGTGCCGTTCCGGCAGCGCGGCGCGCTGACCGACGAATACCTGCACACCATGCGTACGGCCTGGCAGAACACCGAGGACTACGACACGGGTCCGATCCCGATCTGGGTCGGCGGCAACAGCGAGGCCGGCATGCGCCGCGCGGTACTGCTCGGTGACGCCTGGCACCCGCTGCGGGTCACGCCCGGACGGCTGGCCGAGGCGGTCGGACGGCTGGCGACCATCGCCGACGGACTCGGTCGCCCGGTGCCCGCGTTGGTGCCGCGGATCGCGCTCCAGGAGACCCGAGCACCGATCACCGCCCCGGACCGGCTCGCCGGGGTCGGCACCACCGATCAGATCCTCGCCGATCTCGACCAGCTTCGTGCGCTTGGGGCGCAGACGGTGGTGCTGGACCCGTTCAACGGCGACCTGACCGAGATCCGCCAGCCCGAACGCGCCTGGCGAACCCTTGCGGCCGTGGCCGCACACCACAAATCCCAGGAGGACCGATGACCCCCGACGACGAGAAGTTTCTCCGCCACGCCGTGGAGATCGCCAGGCGGGCGGGGGCTTCCGGCGAACGGCCGTTCGGCTCGTTGCTTGTCGACGCCGGCGGCGTCGTCCTGATCGAGGATCACAACACGGTGGTCTCTGACGCGGACATCAGCGCCCACCCGGAGTTGAAGTTGGCCCGCTGGGCGGCGCGCGAACTCTCTCCCGAGGTGGCCGCCGGCACCACCATGTTCACGAGTTGCCAGCCCTGCGCGATGTGCGCGACCGCGATCGACCGGTCCGGCCTCGGGCGGGTGGTGTACGCCCTGTCCAGCGAGCAGTTCGAGGAGGTCAAGCCGGCCACCCCGCCGCTGCCCCCGGTCCGGTACGAGGGTCCGGCGCTGTTCGACGAGGCGCGCCAGCCGATCGACGACTACTACTGACCGGAGCTGTCGCGGGGCGGTGTGACGCAGCCGGAATTGACAGTCGGCCGGCTGCCAGAGCAGGGTTGGGAAGTGACAACGATGTCAACGGGCAAAAGGGAGGAAAGCCTCCCGCCGCGCGTCGGCTCTGACCAGTCGCTTCGTGGCGTACCGTTGGCGGTTTTGCGGCGCGGACCCGGTCCGTCCGCCGATCCTGGCCGTATGTCCCTTTCCTACCCGACGGTGACCAGCTGAGATGACCGACGTGCCCCGATCCGACGCCGAGACGACCCCCGCTGCGGCGGGGTCGCCAGACCTGCCCGATCTGGACGAGTTCCTCGTCGACCAGACCCGGACGCTGCTCGACACCGCCCGCCGCTCGGTCCGGCCCGAGGCCGGGTTCTGGTGGTTGACCGACGACCGCACCCCGGATCGCGGCGAACCGATCCACACCTGGATCACCTGCCGGATGACCCACGTGGCCGCCCTCGCCCACCGCAACGGCGACCCGGACGCCGCCGCCCTGGTCGACCACGGGATTGCCGCGCTCAGCACGCTGCTGCGCGACGACCGGTACGGCGGCTGGTTCGGCGCGGTGGACCAGCAGGGGGAGCCCGTCAACGATCGCAAGGCCGGCTACGACCACGCGTTCGTGCTGCTCGCCGCCGCCAGCGCCACGCGCGCCGGCCGGCCCGGCGCGGACCGGTTGCTCGCCGACGCACTGGCCGTCGTGCGGGACCGGTTCTGGGACGACGACGCCGGCGCGGTCCGCGAGTCGTGGAACCGGGACTGGACGGTCACCGAGGACTACCGGGGCGCCAACAGCAGCATGCACATGGTCGAGGCGTTTCTCGCCGCTGCCGCCGCCACCGGCGACGCGAGCTGGGCCGACCGGGCCCTGCGGATCGCCACCCACCTCGTTCACGGTGAGGCGGCCCGGCACGACTGGCGGCTGCCCGAGCACTTCACCACCGACTGGACGCCGCTGCCCGACTACAACCGGGACCAGCCGGCCGACCCGTTCCGGCCATACGGCTCCACGATCGGGCACTGGCTGGAGTGGGCCCGGCTGCTGCTGGAACTGGAGGCGGTGTTGCCGCAGCCACCCCGTTGGCTGCTCGCCGACGCCCGTGCCCTTTTCGCCGCCGCCGTGCGTCGCGGCTGGGCCGTCGACGGCGCCGACGGCTTCGTCTACACCATCGACTGGGACGACCGGCCCGTGGTGCGCTCCCGGATGCACTGGGTTCTCGCCGAGGCCGTCGGAGCGGCGATCACCCTGCACCGCCGTACCGGGGACGGGGTCTACCTCGACTGGTACCGGGTCTTCTGGGCGTACGCCCGCCGCAGTCTGATCGACCAGACCGGATGGCGGCACGAGCTGGACGCGCAGAACCTGCCCGCCGACACGGTCTGGCACGGCCGACCGGACGTCTACCACGCGTACCAGGCGGTACTGCTGTCCCGCGCGGCCGACGGGCTCGGTGGCCCCGGCCCGCTCGCACCCGGGGAGGTGACCGCGTGATCGTCGTCGCGGGTGAGGCGCTGATCGACCTGGTCGTCACCGCCGAGGGGCAGCGGGCCGTGCCGGGTGGCTCCCCGGCGAACGTCGCGGTCACCCTGGCCCGGCTCGACCAGCCGGTACGACTGCTGGCCCGGCTCGCCAGCGACGAGTACGGTCGGCAACTCGTCGAACATCTGAGCGCCAACCGGGTGGACCTGGGATGGGCGGTCCGCGCCGAGGAGCCCACCTCGGTGGCGGTGGCCACGTTGAACGCCGCCGGGCAGGCCAGCTACGAGTTCCGGTTGGCCGGTGCGGCGGACTGGCAGTGGACGCCGCAGGAGCTGCCCGAGCTGGCCGGGTCACCGGCGATCGCGCTGCACACCGGATCCCTCGCGCTCGCGTTGGCACCCGGCGCGGAGGTGCTGGAGGGTCTGCTCGCCGGCGAACGGCAGCGGGACGGGCTCACCATCTCCATCGACCTCAACCTGCGGCCGAGCATCGTCACCGACCGGGCGGCGGAGCAGGAGCGGGTACGCCGGCAGGTACGCCTCGCGCACCTGGTCAAGGCCAGCGACGAGGACCTGGCCTGGCTCTACCCGGAGCGTTCGGTGGCCGACGTGATGACCGAATGGCGTGCGGCCGGGGTGTCCTGCGCCGTGGTGACCCGGGGCGGGGACGGCGCCTGGCTGCTCGCGCCCGACGGCACGCTGCACGAGGAGCCGGCGGTCCGCACCACCGTGGTCGACACCGTCGGCGCAGGCGACTCGTTCACCGGTGGCCTGCTGGCCGCGCTGGCCGACCTCGACGCGCTCGGTGACCGGCCGGCCGACCGGCTCGCCGCGGTGACCCCACAGCAGTGGGCGGAGGTGCTCCGGCAGGCCGCCACGGTGGCCGCGTTGACCTGCGCCCACCGAGGCGCCGACCCACCGACCCGCGCCGAGGTCGAAGCCCTACTCAACCTGACCCCGTAAGAACCACCCGCCTCACCCGGTCGATCATGGACTTGTGGTGCCTCGCGTATGCCGCGAAGTGCAGTCAAACGCCCACCACAAGTCCATGATCGACCCAGGGGGCTAGGCGAGGCCGCGCTTGAGCAGTCTGGTGGGCAGGACCGTGGTGGAGGGCGGGGTGTCGTCGCCGGCTACTCGTTGGAACAGTCGCTCCGTGGCGACCCTTGCCAGCTCCCTCGTGTCGTATGCGACGACGGTCAGTGGTCGGGGCATCAGGTGGGCCAGTTCGAAGTCGTCGAAGCCGACCAGCGCGGCGTCGCTGCCCCGCCGGTGCAGTTCCTGGAGCGCACCGACAGTGAGCCGGTTGTTGGCACAGAAGAACGCGGTGGGCGGATCCGGGAGGTCGAGCAGCGCGGCGACCGCCCGCCCGGCCTCCTCGGGAGCGATGAGCCGCTCGCGGACCAGCGACTCGTCCGGCTCCACCCCGGCGGCGTCCAGCGCCGCCCGTGCCCCGGCCAGCCGCTCCCGCATCGTGGGCACGCTGGGCGCACCGAGCAGCAGCCCCACCCGCCGGTGCCCCTCGTCGAGCAGCGCGCTCACCCCGGCCTGACTGCCACCCCGGTTGTCCAACAGCACGGCGTCGGCGTGCAGCCCCTGCGGCGGCCGGTCCAGGAACACCACAGGCATGCCCAGCTCGACCTCACGACGCAGGAACGAGTGGTCCAAGCCCGCCGGCACCACCAGCAGACCGTCGACGCGGCGCTGGGTGAAGTCCTGGAGCAGGGCGCGTTCCCGCTCCGGGTCCTCCTCGGACGACGCGGTGATCAGCATGGTGCCGTGGGCGGCAGCGATCTCGGCGGCGACGCTGGCGATGGTCGCGTAGAACGGGTTGGCGATTTCCTCGATCAGCAGCCCGACGGTGGCGTTGAGCTGCCGCGAGCGCAGGTTACGAGCGATGTCGTTACGCCGGAAGCCCAGCTCGGCGATGGCGGCCAGCACCCGGCTGACCAACTCCTGCCCCACCGGCTCGTCGTTGACCACCCGGGAGACCGTCTTCAGGCTGACGTCGGCGCGCCGGGCCACGTCGACCATCGTCGGGCGCCGACGCACGGTCGGCCGGGTCGGGGTCTGGGTCACGGGGTGGTCCTCCACGGCGGGCGCGGGTCAGCGGTCGAGCGCGGCGAGCGCGTCGACCGCTTTTCGGGCGGCGATGAGCACCGGGTCCCACACCGGCGCGTACGGCGGAGCGTAGCCCAGGTCCAGTGACGTCATATCGTCCACCGTCATGCCGTTCCACAGAGCCACGGCCAGCGCGTCGATCCGTTTGGCGGCCTCGGACCAACCGACGATCTGCGCCCCCAGCAGCCGGCCGCTGGGACGCTCGGCGATCAGCTTCACGGTCATCGGTCGGGAACCGGGGTAGTAGCCGGCCCGGTTGGTCGACTCGGCGATCACCGAGACGAAGTCGAAGCCGGCAGCCCTGGCCTCGCCCTCGCGCAGGCCCGTCCGGCCCACCTCCAGGTCGCAGACCTTGGTCACCGCCGTGCCGATCACCCCGGCGAACGTGGCGTACCCGCCGCCGATGTTGATCCCCGCGACCCGGCCCTGCTTGTTGGCGTGCGTGCCCAGTGGCACGTGCACCGGCAACCCGCTGACCCGGTGCAGGGTCTCCACGCAGTCACCGGCCGCCCAGACCCCGGAGAACCCGGGCACCCGCATCCGCCGGTCCACCCGGATCGCACCGGTAGGCCCGCAGGGCAGCCCGGCCGCCTCCGCGAGCGCGGTGTTGGGGCGTACGCCGAGGCCCAGGACCACGACGTCGGTCGGCATCGGCCCCTCGGCCGTGACCACCGCGGACACCCGGCCGTCCCGCTGCTCCAGGCCGGTCACCGGCAGGCCGGTCCGGATCGTGATGCCCAGGCCGCGCATGGCGTCGGCCACCAGCTCGCCCATGTCGCCGTCCACCGTCGCCATGGGCTGGTCGCCCGCCTCGACCAGGGTCACCGAGAGGCCGCGTTGGATCAGGGCCTCGGCGATCTCGACGCCGATGTAGCCGCCGCCGACCACCACGGCCCGGCGCGGCTGCGGGTCGGCGTCCAGCCAGTCGCGCAGCGCCGCGCCGTCGTCGAGGGTCTGCATGCCGAACACGCCGCCCGCGTCGGTGTCCGCCCACGGCGGTTTCACCGGAACCGCGCCGGTGGCGTACACCAGGTCGTCGAAGCGCTCGCGGACCTCGCCGCCGCCCTCCAGGTCCCGGGCCACCACCTCGCGGCGGTCCGGGTCGATGGTGGTGACCTCGTGGCGCATCCGTACGTCCATCGCGTACTGCGTGCGGAACGTCTCCGGGTCGCGGGCGATCAACGCCTCGGGGCCGGGCACCAGACCACTGATCCAGTACGGGATGCCGCACGCCGAGTAGGAGGTGAAGTGGCCCCGCTCGAAGACCACGATCTCCAGGTCGTCACGGTCGCGGCGGCGTCGGGCCTGGGACGCCGCCGACATTCCGGCGGCGTCCCCGCCGATGACGATCAGCCGTTGCGCCACGGGTCCATCCTGTCACGCAATGATCAGCCGCGGGTCTGCCGTGCGACGTCCTGCACCACGTCGGTGAGTCGGCCGGTGCGCTCGAACACCGCGCGCTGCCGCGCCGCGCCGCTGCCGTGCCGGCGCAACCCACCCAGCAGGTCGGTCACCTCGGCCCAGTCGCCGTGCTGCTCCAGCGCCGGCCGCATCCGTTCCACGAACCGGTCCAACAGCTCCCAGGCCGGTCGCAGCTCACCGTTGGTGACGTCGACGGCCTCGCCTTCCAGGCCGTCGTGGGCGGCCCGCCAGTGCGCCCCGACCAGCAGGTGGTGGTCGGTCTGCAACGCCGGCCGGTTGGCCTCCACATCCGCCATGGCGGTGGCCACCAGTGCCCGGACCAGCGCGGCGACCAGCACCGCGTCGTCCACCGACGGGCAGACGTCGCCGATCCGCAGCTCCACCGTCGGGTACTTCGCCGACAGGCGGGCGTACCAGTAGAGCATCCCCTCGTCGAGCATCACCCCGCTGGAGATCAACTGACGGATCAGCCGCTGGTAGTGCTCGTGCGACTCCAGGAACGGCGTCGGGGCCACCGACGGCCAGCGCTCCCACTCCACCGAGCGCCAACTGGCGTAGCCGGTGTCCTCGCCACGGGAGAACGGCGAGTTGGTTGTCACCGCATGCAGCATCGGCAGCCACGGCCGTACGTGGTTGAGCACCTGCACGCCGGTGTCCGGGTCGGGCACCCCCACGTGCACGTGCATGCCGTTGTTGCCGGGGCCGGGAACGAGCAGCCGGAACCGCTCGATCATCCGGTCGAAGCGGGGCTTGTCCACCACCGGTGGCACCGGGCCGTCCACCGGGCCGGTGCCGATGGCGAGCAGGCGTACGCCGGCCCGCTCGGCGGCGTCGGAGAGCGCCCGACGCAGTACGCCCAGGGAGTGCCGGATCGACGAGAGCTCCAGGCCGGGCGGGCTGCCGATCTCGATCTGACTGGTCTGGAACTCCCGCTCCACCTGTCCGCGAAGTTCGGCCGGCACCTGCTCCATGACCAGGTCCACGGCCGGAACCGCGGCCCCGGTGTGCGGGTCGACGAGCAGGAACTCCTCCTCGACACCCACGGTGAGCAACCCGGTCGCCGCAGCCATGTCGCTGGGCGCCTCCGCCACCTGACCGGTCATCGACATCACCCGTCCGTTCCTACCGTTCGCGGTCCGTCCGCGTCGGTCCGCCGTTGGTTACCCAACGTGGCGATGCCCGGAAACGTGGCGGCAGCGCGTCGTACTCGGGGCGGGCCGCCGGATTCGGCTGGGTGAGGTGACAGCCGGTCCTATGCTGAGCCCGTGCCGGTGTTGCTGGGCTATCTCGGGGTCGCGTGGTTGTCCGCGTTCGCCCAGCTCACCCTGCTCGCGGGCCGACCGGTCGACCTGCTCGCGGGCGCCGCGTTGACCGCTCTGGTGCTGCTCGCGGTGGTGCTGGCGGCGCGGGTGCACGGTCGGGCGGGCGCGTCCGGTGCCGGGCCGCGCTGGGCCGGCCTGCGGGCCCGCTCCCGGAGTCGCCGAATGCCCCGCCAGATCGATCCGGATGCGGCCGGTCGGCCTCGTCCGCGTGCTCCAGGTCACCCCTCGGCCGCGTAGCGCCTCGCCGCGGCGCGGCCGATCCCGCCGTCACCGGCCCCCCCTTGTCGAGCGGACGCGCCCGGGGGAGGGCCTCACCGGAATCGGACCGAGGGGTTTCCCATGCTTGCCTTCGCACCTCTGCACGACGCTGTCGGCGCTGCCGGCAGCGCGCTGTCCTGGCTCACCGAACTGCTCGAACCGCTGGCCGGCGGCGCGGCGACCGCCGCCGCCATCGTGCTCTTCACCATCGCCGTCCGCCTGCTGATCTCGCCGCTGACCGTCGCGCAGGTCCGCGGCGAGCGGCGCCGCGCGGCGCTCGCCCCACAGGTGCGTGACCTCCAGCAGCGGTACGCCGACGACCCGGCGACGCTTCAGCGCGAGGTGTTCACGTTGTACCGCGAGGCCGGCGCCAACCCGATCGCCGGCTGCCTGCCGCTGCTCCTCCAGGCACCGTTCCTGCTGGTCCTGTACCGGTTGTTCACCACCCGTGAGGGCGGCACCGGGTTGCTGGACGAGCGGTTGGCCGGCGTGCCGCTGGGACACCATCTCAGCGACGGGTTGGCCGGTGCGGCCGGCCCGCTGTTCGGCGTACTGCTGGTGGTGTTGCTGGCGGTGGCCTGGTGGTCGTCGCGCCGGGCCCGCCGGGCGTCGGTGGCGGTGGGCACGGTGGCCGGTACGCCGACCGAGGGGCCGGGGGCGGCCACGCTCGGCCGGCTGCTGCCCCTGCTGCCGTTCACGACGGTGCTGGTGGCGCTGGTGCTGCCGCTCGCCGCGGTGATCTACCTGGTGACCACGAGCGTGTGGTCGGCCCTCGAGCAGGCGGTGCTCCGCCGCCCGCAGGCGTCGCACCCTCTGGACAGAAACAGTTAACTGTCTTAATAATTAGCGGCAACGTTGACGTCCATAAATGCCCGTGCGGGCCCGGAGGGTCGCATGAAACGCTCCAGATCCCTTGTCCTGTCCCTCGTCGCCGCCCTCGTGGCGACACTCGGCGCGGCCTGGGTGGCGCTGCCCGCGTACGCCGCCGGAGCCACCGCCAGCTTCGCCAAGACCGCCGAGTGGGGCTCCGGCTGGGAGGGGAAGTACACCATCACCAACGGCGGCAGCTCGACCATCAACGGCTGGAGCCTCGCCTTCGACCTGCCGTCCGGCACCACCCTCGGCAGCTACTGGGACGCGTTGCTCAGCTCAGCCGGGCAGCGGCACACCTTCACCAACCGGTCCTGGAACGGCACCATCGCCCCGGGCGCGTCGGTCTCGTTCGGCTTCCTGGCCAACGGCTCCGGCTCGCCGAGCGGCTGTCAGCTCAACGGCGCGTCCTGCGGCGGCGGCACCCCGCCCACCACGCCGCCACCCACCACGCCGCCACCCACCACGCCACCACCGACCACCCCACCGCCGACCGACCCGCCCACCGGTGGGCTGCCGAAGCACCTGCTCACCGGGTACTGGCACAACTTCGACAACCCCGCCGTCGAGCTGCGGCTACGCGACGTCTCCGCCGAGTACGACCTGGTGGCGGTCGCCTTCGCCGAGGCCACCGCGACCCCCGGCGCGCTCACCTTCGGCGTCGACCCCGGACTGGCCGCCGCGCTCGGCGGCTACACCGACGCGGACTTCACCGCCGACGTCCGCACCCTGCACAGCCGGGGCAAGCGGGTCATCCTCTCCGTCGGCGGCGAGACCGGCCGGGTCACCGTGAACAACGCCGCCTCGGCCACCGCGTTCGCCGACACGGCCGCCGCGCTGATCGCCCGGTACGGCTTCGACGGGATCGACATCGACCTGGAGAACGGGCTCAACCCGACGTACATGGCGCAGGCGCTGCGCGCGCTGCGGGCCAAGGTCGGATCGGGACTCATCATCGCGATGGCGCCGCAGACCATCGACATGCAGAACCCGGCCGGCGGCTACTTCAAGCTGGCGCTCGACATCAGGGACATCCTCACCGTCGTCAACACCCAGTACTACAACTCGGGCGCGATGCTCGGCTGCGACCAGAACGCCGCGTACGGCCAGGGCACGGTGAACTTCATCGTCGCGTTGGCCTGCATCCAACTGGAGGCCGGGCTCCGCCCCGACCAGGTCGGCCTCGGCCTGCCCGCCGGAGCGGGGGCGGCCGGTGGCGGCATCGTCGCGCCCAGCGTGGTCAACGCCGCCCTGGACTGCCTGGCCCGGGGCACCAACTGCGGCAGCTTCCGCCCGCCGCGCACCTACCCCGGCATCCGTGGCGCGATGACCTGGTCGGTGAACTGGGACGTCAGCAACGGCAACGGCTTCGCCAACACCGTGGGCCCGCACCTGGACACCCTGCCCTGACCGTGCCCGCCGGCGTCCGTCCAGGGCGCCGGCGGTGGGCGGTAACGCGGATCAGCGACCGGCGGTCACCGACCGCCGGTCGTCGCGCCGCCGACGCTTGCGGACCTTACGGATCACCCAGCTGACCACCATGACGACGAAGACCGCGACGATCGCGTAGTTGAACCAGTCGCTGTAGCGGGCCACGTCCTGCCACTGGTTGCCGAGCGCGTAGCCGGCCCCGACGATGAGACCGTTCCACACCCCGCTGCCGATGGTGGTGAGCAGGATGAACTCGCCCAGCGGCATCCGGTTGGCCCCGGCCGGAACGGAGACCAGACTGCGGACCACCGGCACCACCCGGCCGATCAGCACCGCCCACCGGCCGTGCCGCTCGAACCACTTGTCGGCCTTCTCCAGGTCGTCGCTGTCCACCAACGGGATGTGGTCCAGCCAGCGCTTGAGCCGTTCCTCGCCGAGCGCCGCGCCCAGCCAGTAGAGCACCAACGCGCCGACCAGCGAGCCGACGGTCGCGGCCAGCACCACGACGAAGACGTTGAACTTGCCCTCGTGGGCCAGGAAACCGGCGAGCGCCAGCACGACCTCGCTGGGGATCGGCGGAACGATGCTCTCCAGTGCCACCAGCAGCGCCACGCCGACCGGGCCCATCGCCTCGATCACCGTGGCCACCCAACCGGTCAACCCGGTGAACTCGGACGGGTCGCCAGCCTGGGCGTACGCCATGGTCGTCCTTCCGGTCGGCAGTCGGGGATCGGAGGGTCATACCCACCGGGGCCCGGCCTACACCCGCGCTCAGTGCTCCGGGTGCAGCGCGGTGTCCGCCGGCCCCTGCCGCCAGCCGGTGAACACCACCGTCAGACCGGCGCGGGACGGGGCGCAGCAGAACGGGCCGGCGACGGCGTCGGCCGCCGGGTCCAGTGGGGCGAGCCGGACCAGTCGCCACGGCTCGTCGTCGACCCGGGCGCGGACGGTCAGCGCGTCGCCGGCCCGGCTGACCCGGACGGTCACCTCCCGGCCCGCCCACTCCGGCACCGGTCCCACCGACCAGTCGGAGAACTCCCGGGTCACCACCGCGCCGAGCTGCACCTCGCCGTCGCTGATCTCGACCCCGGCCTTGGTCCAGGTCCGCTCGTCGACGCGGACGTACACACCGGCCTGGTCGAACTGCGCCGAGAAGTCGAGCCGGAAGCTCACCTCCATGGCGGTGCCCACCGGCAGCGGTGCCAGCAGGGCCGGGCCGTTGTCGTGGACGAAGCGGTAGCTGGTCCGCCGCCAGAAGTCGCTGTCCGCCGCCGGCTCGACGACCAGCTCGCCGGCCGGGCCCTCCTCGACGCGCACCGGCGGGTGCAGCCAGGTGCCCCGGGACCAGTCCAACAGTTCGCTCGGCGGTACGAGGTCGTTTCCCATGACAGGCACGATAACCAAGGGTTTGCCGCGGTGATCGAACGGAGATGTTCCTTCGGCATGGGTGACCGTTGGTATTCCGAAGCCGTCGTCTACTGCCTCGACATCGACACGTACGCCGACTCCGACGGCGACGGGGTCGGTGACATCCGTGGGCTGATCGGGAGGCTGGACTACCTGGCCCGGCTCGGGGTGACCTGCCTGTGGCTGCACCCGATCCACCCGTCGCCCAACCGCGACGACGGCTACGACGCCACCGACTTCTACAACGTGGACCCGCGCTTCGGCACCCTGGGCGACTTCGCCGAGCTGCTGCACCAGGCGCAGAACCGGGGCATCCGCGTGATCATCGACCTGGTGGTCAACCACACCTCCGACGAGCACCCGTGGTTCCAGTCCGCGCGTTCCTCGCCGGACTCGCCGTACCGGGACTGGTACGTCTGGTCCGACACCGAACCGGACGACCGGCACCAGGGCATGGTCTTCCCCGGCGAGCAGGACGAAACCTGGAGTTACGACCGGACCGCCAAGGCGTGGTTCTACCACCGGTTCTACAAGTTCCAGCCGGACCTCAACTTCGCCAACCCGCAGGTCCGGGCCGAGATCAAGAAGATCATGTCGTTCTGGCTCCAGCTCGGCGTCTCCGGTTTCCGGATGGACGCGGTGCCGTTCATCATCGAGCTGACCGAGCCGGGCAACCCGAACTCCCCGAAGGACTTCGAGTTCCTCACCGAGATGCGCCAGCACGTCCAGTGGCGCCGCGGCGACGCCGTCCTGCTGGCCGAGGCGAACGTCGAGCCGGACCAGCTACCGACGTTCTTCGGCGACGCCAGTGGTTCCGGCAACCGGATCCACATGCTCTTCGACTTCATGCTCAACGGTCGACTCATGCTCGCCCTGGCCCGGGAGGATCCGGAGTCGCTGATCGAGGCGCTCCGCGACACCCCGAAGCTGCCGGTCGGTGGGCAGTGGGCCACCTTCCTGCGCAACCACGACGAGATCGACCTGTCCCGGCTGACGACCGAACAGCGCAACCAGGTGTACGCGCAGTTCGGCCCGGACGAGAACATGCGCATCTACGACCGGGGCATCCGGCGGCGGCTCGCCCCGATGCTCGGCAACGACCGGCGGCGCGTCGAGCTGGCGTACGCCCTCCAGTTCTCCATGCGTGGCACGCCGGTGCTGCGCTACGGCGAGGAGATCGGGATGGGCGAGGACCTGTCACTGCGGGGTCGGGACGCGATCCGTACCCCGATGCAGTGGTCGTACCAGCCGAATGCCGGCTTCTCCACGGCGGACCCGGAGAAGCTGGTCCGCCCGGTGATCGACAAGGGTGAGTTCGGCTACCAGAACGTCAACGTCACCGCCCAGCGGAGTGACCCCAAGTCGCTGCTCGCCTGGTTCGAGCGCATGATCCGTACGCTGCGGGAAGCCCCGGAAGTCGGCTCCGGCTCGACGACCCACATCGACGTGGCGATGCCGGCCGGCGTGCTCGCGCACCGGGCCGACGGGCCGACCGGGACGATGGTCTTCGTGCACAACCTGGGCACCGAGGACGTCGAGGTGGACCTCAGCAGCCTCGAACCGGAGGCCGACCAGCCGATCGACGTGCTCGCCGACCGTGGCTACGGGGAGTTGGGCAAGCTCGGCGCGGTGAAGGTCTCCGGCCACGGCTACCGCTGGATCCGGCTCTGCCGGGGCCGCGCGTTCTGAGCTGACCCGGGGGACCGCGCCGCTCGGCGTCGCGGTCCCCCTTTGCGTGCCCCACCGGACGATGTCACGCCCTCATCGCGGTGTGCCGATCAGCGAACGCCGAAGGCGCGGATGACGGTCTGCTTGACCGAGTTGCCGGAGCCGTCAGTGGCGCCGGCCCGCAGGGAGACGAACGTCGCCCCCTTCGGTGCCTGCAGCTTCGCCGTCCAGGAGCCGTCCTTCGCACGGCCCAGCGTCTGCTGGTGCCAGTGCGCGCCATCGTCGTACGAGATCTCCAGGCTGACCGGCCGGATGCTGCCGCAACCGGTGGCGCCGGGCAGATGCGCGGCGGAGATGGTCAGGTCGGTCCGGGCCTTCGTGGTGCCGGCGGCGTCGGTGTCGACGCCGTAGTCGAGCTGGAGCAGCGGTAGCACGCTCGACTCCACCCCGGCGGCCGGCGCCTTCGACCGGAACGTCCACTCGGTGCTGGTGCTGGTGGAGTACCGGCCGACGGTCGGGTCCTGGGTGGTCCCCACCACCAACCGGTACGGCAGGTCACCCGCGCTCGGCGCGGTGCCGCTGATCCACGTGCTGGTGCTCTCGCCGAGCAACGTCCGGCCCTGGTAGAGCTTGTTGGTCTGCCCCGCGGCGCTCATCGCCATGCCGACGTGGTCGGCACCGCCCCAACCGGGCACGTCGAGGTTGAGCGCGTCGCCGGAGCGGGTCGGCAGCTTGAAGTTGTTGTTCAGGTGCGGCCGTTCGATCGGCTCGAAGAACTGCTCGGTGCTCCTGCCGCCAGCGCGGAAGCTGGTCCGGGGGTCGATCTGGTATGTCGCGGAGTCGAGGTACGCCTCCTGACCCCACGTGTACAGGTCGCCGGTGGACACCCAGTCGGTACGGACCGCGGCGAGTGGCCGGTTGCTGGTCTGGCCGATGCCCCAGTTGTTGTACGACGGCCAGTCGTACCGGAACTCGCCACCCCGGGTCTGCGGCATCGGGATATTGAAGCCGACGTCGATGCGGGCCAGCGTCTTCGGGGTCTCGACCCGGCTCAGGTCGCGCGGAATCCGGTTGTGGTACGCCTGGACCAGGTCGTACACGTAGTCGGCCACCGGCTGCGAGACCACCTCGACCGTGGTGGACCCGCGCTGGATCTGCTGGATCAACGCCTCGCCCTCGTCGGTGCTGAGCATCGCCACCTCGATCGGGGTGGGTGTGAAGAAGTCGATCGAGTAGTCGCGTACCTCGCGCCACGGGAAGTCGTTGACCACCAGCATCATCTTCGCCCCGGCGGCGGTCGCCGCGGCTGCCTGCTCGGAGTCGCTGACCTCCCAGTTGCGCCGGACCACGGCCACCGCGCCCCGGGCCTTCAGCCCGGTGTAGTCACTCGCCGCACCGTTGCCGGCGAAGACCGTCGGCAGGGTCCACCTGCCCTTCGGCAACTGGGTGGTGCCCTGCTGGCGCACCACGTCGTCGAAGTTAACAGTCGACGTGCCGACGGTCAGCACCGGCTGCTCCTTGCGCCAGCGGGCACCGAGGTAGAAGTCGCCGTGTCGCACGTCCCTGCTGGTGGGCTGCGCCCAGAAGCTGTCGAAGAACACGCCACCGGCGATGAACGAGCGCCAGCGGCCCTCGCCCTGGGACCGGTAGTAGTCCAGCCGGGTGAAGGTGTCGGCCGTCTGCTGCGGCACCGACGACTCGACCCGGCGGGCCGCCTTTCCGTCCAGCCGAACCGTGGCGTCCGTGCGCAGGTCGATGTCGGGGTTACCGAGCAGCGCCAGGCCGAGTGAGTTCGGGCCGTGGCTGCCGGTGACGTTCAGGAAGCTCATCGCCGAGTAGACGCCCTCAGGCAGGTAGAGCTGCGCCGTGCCGTCCGGGTCGGTCTCGACGAAGCTGATGTCGTAACTGCCCGGCTGGCCCAGCTCGATGATGCCGCTGGCGGGCTTGCCGGCCCGGTCGGTCATCTCCAGGCGAAGGCGGTGGTACGGAGTGAACGTGCCAAGCCCGATGGCGGTGCGGGCCAGCACGGCCCGGTCCGGCCCCGCCGCGACGACCTGACCGGTGTACCGGCTGCCGGCGCTGGCCCGGGTGGTGTCCGTGGTCAACGTGACAGTGGCGGTGCCGTTCGCCGGCACGGTCAGCTGCGCCGCGGACAGCGTGAACAGCCCGGCCGGCGCGCTCGGCGCGTCCACCGACAGACCCAGCGTGATCGGCTGACCCGTGGTGTTCGTGTACGTCACCGGGTGCGTGGCCTTCGCGGTGTCCTTGCCCACGCTGGTGGAGACGGTGCCGGTGGCGATGACCGGCGCGCGGACCGCCGCGGCCACGTCGACCCGGCCGGTGCCGGCCTGGAAGGCGTCGTACTGCCCGGTGGCCTTGGTCGTGCTGACCAGGGCGTCCTTGAGCTGCTGGCCCGTCCAGTCCGGGTGCTTCGCGGCGAGCAGGGCGGCAGCGCCGGCCACGTGCGGCGCGGCCATCGAGGTGCCGTCCATGGTCTGGTACGAGCCCTCGCCGGGCGCGTACTGGGAGCGGGCCGCGAGCACCCCGACGCCGGGCGCGGTCAGCTCGGGCTTGATGGCCTCGTCGCTGATCCGGGGGCCCTGGCTGGAGAACAAGGCGAGCTCGTCGCCGCCGTCGACCGCGCCGACGGTCAACGCCGCGTCCGCCGCGCCCGGGGCACTCACGCTGCCCGGCAGGCCGGCGTTGCCGGCGGAGATGACGAACAGGGCGCCGGTCTCCGCACTGAGCGTGTTGACCGCCTGGCTCAATGGGTCGGTTCCGTCGCTGGGCTGGTTGGAGCCCAGGCTCATGTTGACGACGCTGGCGTCGGCCTCCCGGGCCGCCCACTCCATGCCAGCGAGGATCCAGGAGTCCATTCCGTAGCCGTCGTCGCTGAGCACCTTGCCGACGGCGAGCCGGGCGTCGGGGGCGACACCCTTCTCGCGGCCATCGGAGGCGGCGCCGGTGCCGGCGATGGTGGAGGCGACGTGGGTGCCGTGCCCGACCCGGTCGGTGATCTCCTCGCCCGGCACGAACACGGCGGACGCGCTGATCCGGTTGGTCAGGTCCGGGTGGGCAGCGTCGATGCCGGTGTCCAGCACGGCAACCCGCACGCCCGTGCCGGTGTCGCCGCCGGCCCAGACCGCGGGAGCGCCGATCTGCGCCGTGGTGTCGGCAAGGTCGGCGTGTACCCGCCCGTCCAGCCAGACCTTGGCGATCCCGCCGGAGAAGCGTCCCTTGTCGCCGGTCGCCGCGGTCGCCTTCGCGGTGGAGGCGGCCGTGATCGCGGCCCAGAACTCGTCGGCCTTGTCGCGATCCTCGCTCAGCGCGGCACCCGAGATGCTGCTCAACGTACGGGTGCGGGTCGCACCGGTGGGTGCGGCGCCGGCCCGCAGGCCGGCTGCCCCGGCGTCGTACGACACGATCAGCGGAAGGTGGTCCACCCGCTCGTCGTCATACCCGTCGGCGATCAACCGGGTGACGTTGAACAGCCGCTTGTCCAGGGTGTTCGCGGCCACGTAGGGCAGCACCGACTGCGGGTAGACGTACAGGTCGTCGCCGGCCTCGACCACCCGTACCGGCGTCGAGGCGCCGTCTGGACCCCGTACGTCGAGGGTGCCGCCGTTGGCGCTCTGGCGGGTGGTGACCCTGTCACCGGTGATCAGGGTGACCGAGTGGGTGCCGGGTGGGGTGGGCAGGCTGGTCGCGGGGGCGGGGGTGGCGCCGGGATCGGCCGGGGCTCCGGGGGCGGCGGCCAGGGCGGGTGATCCACCGGTCGCCGCGAGGGCCGCGGAGACCACGGCGGCGAGCCAGGCTCCACGGGTACGCGAGAACGTCACGTGATGTCGTTCCTTACCTCGTCGTCTGTTCGCTGGCAGGTGACAGCGATCGCGACGCTACGCGCGGAAGATCATCTCGTATAGATCATGAATCGAACCATGGTCATCACCGCTAACTAGCAGTGGAAGGTTAAGCTCCTTCGATCGACCCCACGTTACCGGGAGGTAATCATGTCGGAGGAGCCCCGCGTCGCCATCGTCACCGGAGCCGCACGCGGCATCGGCGCGGCCACCGCCCGACGGCTGGCCGCCGACGGAATGGCCGTCGCCGTGGTCGACATCGAGGAGGCGGCCACCAAGGAGACGGTGGACGCCATCGCCGCCGCCGGCGGCCGGGCACTCGGGGTGGGCGCCGACGTGTCCGACCGGGACCAGGTCGAGGCGGCGGTGAGCCGGGTCGCCGCCGAACTGGGCGCGCCCACCGTGCTGGTCAACAACGCCGGTGTGCTCCGCGACAACCTGCTGTTCAAGATGACCAACGCCGACTGGGACACGGTGATGGGGGTGCACCTGCGCGGCGCGTTCCTGTTCAGCCAGGCCGCCCAGAAGCACATGGTGGACCGTAAGTGGGGGCGGATCGTCAACCTCTCCAGCACCTCCGCGCTGGGCAACCGGGGCCAGGCGAACTACGCCGCCGCCAAGGCCGGTCTGCAGGGCTTCACCAAGACCCTCGCCATCGAGCTGGGTCCGTTCGGGGTGACCGTGAACGCGGTCGCACCCGGCTTCATCGTCACCGACATGACCGCGGCCACCGCCGCCCGCATGAAGGTCGACTTCGACGACTTCCAGAAGCACGCCGCCGCCGAGATCCCGGTCCGTCGCCCGGGCCGGCCGGAGGACGTCGCGCACACCATCTCGTTCCTGGCGAGCGAGGGCGCCGGCTTCGTCTCCGGTCAGGTCATCTACGTCGCGGGCGGCCCACGGGACTGACCCGTACCCCGACGAGGGCGCTCCGGCACCTGCCGGCGGCGCCCTCGTCGCCGTTCTCGGCGGCGGCGCGGCAGGCGTACGGCGGGTCAGGCGGGTGCGCGGCGGGTGCGCCAGAGCCAGATCAGGCCGAGCACCGGCAGCACCAGCGGGATGTAGCCGTACCCGCTGCCGAACTGCGACCAGACCGTCTCGTCCGGGAAGAGTTCCTTGTCGACCAGGCTCAGGATGCCGACCGCGACCACCCCGACCAACTCCACCGAGCAGCACGCCAGCGCGACCCGTCGGCCGGTGTGCCCGGCGCGGGCCAGACCCACCGCCGCCACGATGTAGATGAGCGCGGCCACCCCGGAGAGCAGGTACGCCACCGGCGCCTCGTCGAACTTGGTCGCGAGTTGCAGACCCGCCCGACTCGTCGCCGCGATGGCGAAGAGCAGGTAGACCGCGATCAGCAGCCGACCCGGGCCGGAGTTCGTACGCCGCTGGGCCGATCCGGCCTCAACCACCGAGCACCTCCCAGGTCTGTTGCAACCGGACCACCACCACCGGGGCCACCAGGCAGACCGCGCACACGATCGCCGAACCCCAGCGGGTCGGTTCCATCCGGGCCAGCACCCAGGCCAGTGGCGGCAGGCACACAAGCGTGACCAGATAGCCGTAGAAGGCGCCGGGTTCGCCGGGCTGATCCCCGCCGCCGACCGCGACGAGCGCCAGCACGGTCAACACCAGCAACGCCACTTCGAGTACGGCCAGACCGACGAACTGCACCCGGTCCGGCGGCCGGTGGCGTACCGCCGCCACCAGCGCCCACACCGCCACGAGCAGCGACAGCACGATCGACAGCGTCGCGACGATCCCATCCACCGGTGAGTCGGCGCCCACGCTGGTCACCGGCACCACCCGGTCGTTGCCTCGGTCACCGGCACAGCCTACTAACCGTCGTAGTAAACGGGCGCCCTGCCTCTCCGGGTGTGACGCGCGCCTGTGCCCACGCTTCTCGACTGGGCGTCAGTCGCCTGCTTGCAGCCAGTAGACGGAGATCGCATGGAGCGGGTCCGGTCCGTCGTTCCGAATCTGGTGCGGCACCCTGCTGTCGAACGCCGCGACGTCTCCGGCCCGCAGGACGACCGTCTGGTCGGCGAACGTCAGGGTTCCGCCTCCGGACACGATGATCCACACCTCACGGGACCGGTGGACGTCGAGGTCATTGGACGTCTTCGGGGCCACCGACCAGCGGGCAACCTCGAACGGCGCGGGCGCCGTCGACGGAAACGGCAGCAGCGCGCGGTGCACGGGGCCGCCCTCGGCGAAGTCGTACCAGTGTTCAAAAGTCACGACACCGCTGGTCGTCGCTGGACCGCTCGTCGTCGCTGGATTCGTGCTCGGCATGTTGTCGAGACTGCCGCGCCGCACCCCCGTGCGTCTGGCGGCAATCGGACCTGACGCTAGCGGGAGTGGCGCGGACGGTGCCGGCAGGCCACGAGGGGACCGCCGCACCGACAGTTGGCGCGCGGGTAGCTCCACCACCGAACCGGAAACCGGGGTGAGCTGCTTCGATTGGTCGAACCCGCCGCCGTCATGGCCGCCGGGGCGACTAGCGTGGATCACGTCCGTGGCGTTGCCACGGTGCGGGGAGACAGCGGAGGTACACGTGCTGCGGTTCGGTTTGTTCGGCACCGGTCACTGGGCGATCGAGACGCACGGGAAGGCGCTACACGCACACCCCGACGCGGAGTTGGTCGGAGTGTGGGGTCGTAACCCGGAGCGGGCCTCCGCGCTGGCCGAGCGGTACGGGGTGCCCGCGTACGCCGACGTCGACGCGCTGATCGAGCAGTGCGAGGCGATCGCCGTCGCCCTGCCGCCGGACATCCAGGCCGACATCGCGGTCCGGGCGGCCCGCGCCGGCCGGCACCTGCTGCTGGACAAGCCGCTGGCGCTCAGCGTGGCCGACGCCGACCGCGTGGTGGCCGCCGCCGAGGAGTCCGGGGTCGCCTCGGTCGTCTTCTTCACCCAGCGGTTCCAGCCGAACGTGACCGCGTTCCTCGCCGCCACCGCCGCCGCCGGAGGCTGGCAGCACGGCCGGACCACCGCGTTCGCCTCGATCTTCCAGGAGGGCAGCCCGTACGGCGGCTCGTTGTGGCGTCGGGAGCACGGGGCGCTCTGGGACATCGCCCCGCACGCGCTCTCGATCCTGCTGCCGGTGCTGGGCCGGGTGACGCAGGTGGCGGCGATGGACGGGCCGAACGGGATGGTGCACCTGCTGCTCACCCACGAGGGCGGCGCCACGAGCAGCGCCTCGCTCTCCCTGGACGCCCCGACCGAGTCGATGGCCCGGGAGTTCGTCTTCTACGGCGAGAACGGCATCGAGAACGTCCCGTTCGGCGAGAACGACGCCGCCACCGCTTTCGGCGTCGCCATCGACCAACTCATCGAGCAGGTGCAGGCCGGCACCCGGGACCACCGCTGCGACGTCCGCTTCGGCCGTGAGGTCGTCACCATCCTCGCCGCCGCCGAAACCGCCCGAACCGAATCCCGCACCATCCCCGTCCCCCTCCCGTAACCCCCCCACCCCACCCCAGCCCCACCCCACCAGCCCGGGTTGATCAAGAGGTTCGCGTCACGACACGCCGTGCGGCATGACGCAAACTTCTTGATCACCGGGCTGGGGTAGGGGGTAAGGCCAGGGTGGGCGCGGGTTTAGGTGGGGGTGGTTAGGGCGGCGTTTAGTTCGTCGGGGGAGTTGAACTGCTCTGGGGGCAGTGCTTGCAGCATTTGGAGCATTGCGGTGCTGGCGCCGTTCTCCTGGCCCCAGCGGATCAGGTCCTCCCGCGAGACCGGGTAGTCGAGCCCGGCCAGGTACTCCTGCAACTGAACGCCGGTGACGGTCATGTCGGCCGGCTACCCGCTCGCGGTGGTCGTACACCGGCTTGGTTGGCACCCACGACGGCCCGGCGCCCGGCGTGTCGGGCCGCGACGCGCCCACGGTTTGCCGCAGCGGCGGCCGGGTAGCCGCTGGCATGCTGGTTCAGCGGCTCGGCGCGCCGAGCGATTTCGACCCGTTGCTGGAGCGCGTCCGGAACGCCCGGGTGGTGATGATCGGTGAGTCCACCCACGGCAGTTACGACTACTACCGGTTGCGTGAGCAGCTCACCCGCCGGCTGATCGCGGAGTGCGGCTTCTCCTTCGTCGCCGTGGAGGGTGACTGGCCCGACTGTGACCGGGTGCACCGGTCGGTGACGGCCGCCCCGGGCGGCGCCCTCGAACCGCAGCTCGCGCTCCATCAGTTTGAGCGATGGCCGACCTGGATGTGGGCCAATGCCGAGGTGGCCCGGTTCGCCAGCTGGCTGCGGGCCTGGAACGTGGAGCGGCCGGAGGAGCAACGGGCCGGGTTCCACGGGCTCGACGTGTACAGCCTCTGGGAGTCGATGCAGGCGATCTTCGACTACCTGGGGGAGGAGGACCCGAAGTCGCTGGAGGCGGCGCAGGACGCCTACCGGTGTTTCGAGCCGTACGGCAAGAGGGTCGAGGAGTACGGCGCGGCCAGCCGGTTCGTCTCCGCCCGCTGCGAGGAGGAGGTCGTCCGGTTGCTCGCCCGGACCCGTGAACACGCCCTCTCCGACGGCCCGGACCGCTTCTCGGCCTGGCAGAACGCGGAGGTGGTGGCCGGGGCCGAGCGCTACTACCGGGCGATGGTGGCCGGTGGGCCGGACTCGTGGAACATCCGCGACACCCACATGCAGGACACCCTGGACCGGCTGCTGGACCGGTACGGCCCCGACGCCCGGGGCATCGTCTGGGCGCACAACACGCACGTCGGGGACGCGCGGGCCACCGACATGGCCGCCGACGGGATGGTCAACATTGGTCAGTTGGCCCGGGAGCGGCACGGCGAGGACGAGGTGGCCCTGGTCGGCTTCGGCAGTTACCGGGGCACGGTGATCGCGGCACCCCGCTGGGGTTCGCCGCCCGAGGCGATGGTGGTGCCCCCGGCTCGGGCGGGGTCGATCGAGCGGCGGCTGCACGAGCTGATGCCGGAGCGGGCGGTGCTGGTCTTCGGCGGCGACGACCAGCCGGGCTGGGTCACCGACACCGTGGACCACCGGGCGATCGGGGTCGTCTACGACCCGTCGTTCGAGTCCTGGGGCAACTACGTGCCCACCCGGCTCGGCGACCGGTACGACGCCTTCATCTGGTGCGACGACACCACGGCCCTGCACCCACTACCGGTGCCCGCGCTCCCCGGTGAGATGGAGACCTATCCGGCGGGCGTCTGACCCGCGCCCGGTCTTGGTCGATCCCGTCGGCTGCGTCGATCATGGAGTTGTGGTGCTGGACGAAGGCCTCTGATCGGGGCACGACGGGCACCACAACTCCATGATCGACCGGGTGGGGCCGGGTGGGTCAGACGTGCGTCGGGGTGCGCTCCTCGAGGTGGGTGCGCAGGCCCTCGCCTTCGATGTCCACGTTGGGCAGAGCGCGGTTGAGCCAGCGGGGCAGCCACCAGGCGCGGTCGCCGAGGAGGGACATCACCGCCGGGACGATGGTCATCCGGACCACGAACGCGTCGATGGCGACGCCGACGGCGAGCGCGAAGCCCATCGACTTGATCACCGGGTCCTCCAGGAAGACGAAGCCCCCGAAGACCGAGATCATGATCAGCGCGGCGGCCGTGACCACCCGGGCGCCGTGCCCCATGCCGCTGATGGTGGCCTGTCGGGCGGTCTCACCGTGGACGAAGTCCTCCCGCATCCGGGACACCAGGAACACCTCGTAGTCCATGGCGAGCCCGAACAGGATGCCGATGAGCAGGATCGGCAGGAAGCTGATCAGCGGGCCGGGCGTGTCCAGGCCGACGAGGTCGGCGAGGTGACCCTGCTGGAAGACGGCCACCGTGATGCCGAACGTGGCGGCGACGGTGAGCAGGAAGCCCAGCGCCGCCTTGATCGGCACCAGCAGCGAGCGGAACACCAGCATCAGCAGCAGCACCGAGAGCCCGACCACCAGCAACAGGTAGATCGGTAGCGCGTCGGAGAGCTTCTCGGAGACGTCGATGCCGATGGCGGTGACGCCGGTGAGCAGCACGTCCGCGTCGGGGATACCGCTCACCGCGCCCCGGATGTCGTGCACCAGGGTCTCGGTGGCCTCGTCGGTCGGGCCGGTCTTCGGCACCACGCCGAGCAGCGCGGTCCGGCCGTCCGGGCTGAGCTGCGGCGGTGCCACCGCGAGGACGTTCTCGGTGCGCTGGAGCAGGGCGGTGACCTGCGGCACGGCGGCCGAGGTGGCCTGTGGCGTGTCACCGGCGACCACCACCGCGAGCCGGCCGGTGAAGCCCGGTCCGAAGCCCTCGACGGTCAGGTCGTTCGCCACCCGGGCGGGTGAGCCGACGGCGGCCGTCGCGGCGCCCGGCAGGGCCAGCCGCATGTCCGGCGTGGGCAGCGCGAGCAGCCCCAGGCCGAGCAGGCCGACCAGGATGACAGGTACGCGGAACCGGGTGACCAGTCGCGCCCAGCGGAAGCCGAACCGGTTGCGCTCTACGGTCGTGGTCGCCTGCGCGGCCGGCCGGTCGGTGACGTCGCTGTCGTCCTCGTCGGCGGCGGTGCCGTCGGTGGGAACGGAGCGCAGCCGGCGGGGGAGCACCCGGCGACCGGCGAAGCCGAGCAGCGCCGGCTGGAGGGTGATGGCGACGAGTACGGCGACGGTGACCGTGCCGGCGGCGGCGAGACCCATCACGGTGAGGAACGGGATGTCCACCACGGCGAGCCCGGCCAGGGCGATGACCACTGTGGCGCCGGCGAAGACCACGGCCGAGCCGGCGGTGCCCACGGCCCGGCCGACCGCCTCCTCCGGGGACAGTCCGTCGAGCAGGTTCTGCCGGTGTCGGGAGGTGATGAAGAGTGAGTAGTCGATGCCGACCGCGAGACCGAGCATCAGCGCCAGGATCGGTGCGGTGCTGGTGAGCTGGACGACGCCGCTCAGCGCGAACAGTCCGGCCATGCCGGCGCCCACGCCGATCAGCGCGTTGAGCATCGTCATGCCGGCGGCGACCAGGGAACCGAACGTGATGATCAGGACGATCGCGGCGACCAGGACGCCGAGCGCCTCGGTGGAGCCGATCTCCGGCTCGCCGCCGAGCACCTCACCGCCGGGGGCGACCTGCCAGCCCTGTGCCTTGGCCGCCGCGCCAACCTGCTCGTACGCGGTGCGCTGCTCGTCGGTCACGTCGTCCCCGCCGGTGGCGAACTGGACCTGGACCAGCGCGTACCGGCCGTTGGGTGAGACCGCGCCGACCTGGAGCGGGTTGACCGCGCCGACCACGCCGGGCAGTGTCGACGCCTGCTGGACGAGCTCCTGCACCACGGCCTGACCCTGCGGGGTGGCCAGTTGGCCGTCGGCGGGCGCCTTGACCGTGATGGTGCCGGTGGCGCCGCTGGCCGCGGGGAACTGGTCGGCCAGCAGGTCGAGCGCGCGCTGGCTCTCGGTGCCGGGCATCGTGAAGTTGCTCGCCGTCGGGCCGCGCAGGGTCGCCGCGGCCAGGCCGGCGACGACGAGTACGACAAGCCAGAGCGCGACGACGAGCCGTCGCCGGCGCAACGCGCCCCGGCCGAGCCGGTAGAGCAGGGTGGCCATCAGGAGTCCTTGTCCTCGGTCGTGGGTGGATGGGTCAGGGGTGCGTCGACGGGTTCGACGGCCCGCCGGGCGAGGGCGAGCAGGGCGGGGCGCAGCTCGTCGTCGGGGATGTCGACGAACTCGGCGCACGCCTCGGAGATGCCGGCGAGCAGCACCAGCGCGGCGATCCGGGCGCCCGGCCGGTCGGAGTGCCCGGCCAACGCGTCCCGCAGTCGATCGGAGATCTGCTGGATGTGCGCGAAGGCCGGCTGGCACAGCAGCTCCGGGAACTCGCCGCGCAGTACGGCGATCTCCTGCCGGAACTGGACCGCGAGGTCCACGAAGCCCTGCGCGGCGACCTCCTGGGCGGCCGCTCCGGTCAGGCCGTCGAGCTGCTCGTCGAGGCTGCGGAGCACCTCGATCGCGGGCGCCATCAGCTCGGCGAGCAGGGCTTCCTTGTTGGCGAAGTGGTAGAGCACGGTGGCCTTGGAGCAGCCGACCTCCCGGGCGATGTCCTGCAGGGAGGTGCCCCGGTAACCGCTCACCGTGAACTGCCGCGCCGCCGCGGCGAGGATCTCGCCGTGCGTGTCGGACACCGCTCTGACCATGCTGGTCCACCTCCCGCAGACCAGCATGCCTGACCGATCGGTCAGACCCTGACCGATCGGTCAGACGGAAGCGGTGGCGTTCACCACACCCCGGCCGGGTCTAACCGGCGTGCTCGGCGTCGTACCTGGTCCGCGCCTCGGCGATGGCCCGGCGGTGCCGCTCGGCCCAACTGGTCAGCGCGACCAGTGACTCGTAGAGCTCCAGCGCCATCGGGGTGGCGGTGTATTCGACCTTGGGCGGGACGGTCGGGTAGACCGTGCGGTGCAGCAGGCCGTCCCGTTCCAGGTTGCGCAACGTCAGCGTGAGCATCCGACGGCTGATGCCCTCGATGTGCCGCTCCAGCTCGGTGAAGCGCACCGGCCCGTTCGAGGCGGCCACCAGGATGCCGATGCTCCACTTACCGCCGACCCGGTCCAGCACCTGGCGGACGGTGCACGCCCGGGCCTGACCAGGGGTGAACGGCACGTTCTCGGCCGTGCAGGTCAGCTCGGCCTCGACCAGCGCGGACACATCGCTGTTCCTCTGGGACATCAAAGTGCCTCCTTCCGCTCCGGTTCATGGTCACAGACGATGACCTCGGTAACAAACCGTGCACCAAGGGGGTTTTCGTGGAGCGTGTCGTTTCGTCCCGCTGGCCGGCGCTGCTGGTGCTCTGCGCCGGCAGCCTCATGATCATCCTGGATGGCACCGTCGTCGCGGTGGCGCTGCCCGCCGTCCAACGCGACCTGGGCTTCACCGCCCCCGGCCTGGCCTGGGTGGTCAACGCCTACCTGGTCGCGTTCGGCGGGTTGCTGCTGCTCGCCGGTCGGCTCGGCGACCTGCTGGGCCGACGGCGGGTCTTCCTGGCCGGCGTCGCGCTGTTCACACTGGCCTCGCTGGCCTGCGCGGTCGCCACCGGCCCGGCCCTGCTGGTGGGCGCGCGGTTTGGGCAGGGCGTCGGCGGGGCGCTGGCCATGGCGGTCAGCCTCGGCATGATCGTCCGGCTCTATCCCGAACCGGCCGAACGGGCCCGCGCCATCGCCGTCTTCAGCTTCACCGGCGCGGCGGGTGCGTCGGTCGGCACCGTCGCCGGAGGGCTGCTCACCCAGGCCGCCGGTTGGCGGACGATCTTCCTGGTCAACGTACCGATCGGGGCGGCCATCCTCATCGCGGCCCTTCGCCGACTCCCGGGCGAACGGGGGATCGGCCTGCGGGCCGGCCTGGACCTGCCGGGCGCGCTGCTCGCCACCGCCGGTCTGATGGCCGCCGTGTTGGGCATCGTGGGGACGGGTGAGCACGGCTGGACCAGCCCTCGGACGCTCGGCGCGGTGGCCCTCGCGGCGCTGCTGCTCGGCGGTTTCGCGCTGCGCCAACGGGTGGCGGCAACCCCGCTGGTGCCGTCCCGGGTGCTGCGCGTCCCGGGTCTGGTGGCGGCGAACGCCGTGCAGTTCCTGATGGTCTGCGCGTACTTCGGGTTCCAGTTCCTGCTCGCCGTGGAGCTGCAACTGGTGCTGGGGTTGGACGCCGCCGCGACCGGCTGGGCGTTCCTGCCCACCCCGGTCGTGATCGCCGTGGTCTCGCTCGGCCTGGCCGGTCGGCTGATCGCCCGCTGGGGTGCCCGGACCGTCCTGCTGGTCGGGCTCGTCCTGGCGACCGTCGGCTTCCTCCTGCTCGCCCGGCTGCCCGCCGACGGCGCCTACGTCGCGGACGTACTCCCCGCGATGCTGGTGTTCGGCGTGGCCGGCGGCCTGACCCTGCCGGCGGTCACCACACTGGCCATGGCCGGCGCGACCGACACGGACGCCGGGCTCGCCTCCGGCCTGGCCAACACCACCCAACAGGTCGGCGGCGCGGTCGGCCTGGCCGCGCTGGCCACCCTGGCCGCCGCCCGCAGCGACGGGCTGCGGGCCGCCGGCTGGGCCGAGACCGCCGCGCTCGCCGGCGGCTACCGGACGGCGTTCGCCGTGGCCGCCGGCCTCGTGGTCGCCGCGTGGCTGGTGGCGCTGACCACCGTGCCCCGACGCTCGGCCGGGCCGTCGTCGGTCGCCGATCCGTCGGGCCCGGCCGCGGTGGATGCCGGAATTGATCCGTACCGAAGCGCCGCGTCCGGTTGACCGACGGCACCGGGGCCGGGAGGGTGGTCGGGTGAGCGAGGCTGACGAGACCCGGGACGGCGTGGCCCTGACGAACCTGGACCAGCCGCTGTCCGATCGCGACGACGCGACGAAGCGTGACCTGGTCGACTACCTCGACGCGGTCCGGGACCGGATCCTCCCGCAGCTGCGGGATCGGCCGCTGTCGGTGATCCGGGTCCGCCCCGGTCAGCCGCCGTTCATGCAGAAGAACCTGCCCCGCTACACCCCGGACTGGGTTCGCCGGGCGCCGGTCTGGGCGGAGGCGTCGCACCGGGAGATCTCGTACGCCCTCTGCGACGACCGCCGCACCCTGCTCTGGTTCGCCAACCAGCGGGCGGTGGAATACCACCCGACACTCGCCACCACGGCGGATCCGCACCGTCCGACCCACCTGATCCTCGACCTGGACCCGCCGGACGGCGACGGGTTCCGCGCGGCGGTCGGCGCGGCCCTGCTGGTCCGCCAGGCGCTTGCCGACGCCGGCCTGGCCGGTGCGGTCAAGACCAGCGGCGCCAAGGGCGTGCACGTCTTCGTCCCGGTGACCGGCGAACCCACGGCCGAGGAGTTGGCCGCCGCCACCCGGGCGCTCGCCGTTCGGGCCGAGCGGCTCGACCCGGCGCTGGCCACCACGGCGTACATCAAGGAGGACCGGGGTGGCCGGGTCTTCGTGGACGCCACCCGCGCGGGCGGGGCGACCGTCGCGGCCGTGTACAGCCCCCGGCTGCGCCCCGGGATGCCGGTCTCGTTCCCGGTCGACTGGGCCGACCTGACCGAGGTGACCCCCGCCGACTTCACCATCCGGACCGCGCCCGCACTGCTCGCCGACAGCGACCCGTGGGCCGCGCTGATGCCGGCACCGCAGTCGCTCCCCGCCGACCTGGTGGCCGAGGGCCGGACCATCCCGGTGGCCCGGGTGCAGGCCATGCACGAGGGCAAGCGTCGGGCCCGCGCCCGCCGCGAGGCCGGCTGACCAGCTGACCGGCTCGCCGGCTCCTGCTCGGCTCGGCTCGGCTCGCCGGCCCCGCTCGGCACAGGCCCGGCCCCCCCGCTCGGCCCCGGCTCGCGTCCGGCGAGCGGCCGATTGTCGGTGGGTTGTGGCACGATTTCGCAGGTGAGCAGCAAATCCGACGCCAGTCAGCGACTGGGCGACCTCGCGCGGCTGCGCCGGGTCCGCGACCGGATCGACCGGGAGTACGCGCAGCCCCTGGACGTCGAGGCGCTGGCCCGTGGCGCCCACATGTCGGCCGGGCACCTCAGCCGCGAGTTCCGCCTCGCCTATGGCGAATCTCCCTACAGCTACCTCATGACCCGTCGGATCGAGCGGGCGATGGCCCTGCTGCGCCGTGGCGACCTGAGCGTCACCGACGTCTGTTTCGCGGTCGGTTGTTCGTCGCTGGGCACCTTCAGCACCCGCTTCACCGAGCTGGTCGGCGTGCCGCCCAGCGTCTACCGGCGGCAGGCGGCGCAGGCGACGGCGGGCATGCCGTCGTGCGTGGCGAAGCAGGTGACCAGACCGGTCAGGAATCGAGAAGCGCGGGCCACCGAGCCGCAACTAGCGTGACCAGCATGGACATCACCATTCACTCGAGTTTCCTGCCGCACACCGATCCGGAGGCCTCGCTGGTCTTCTACCGCGACATCCTCGGCTTCGAGGTCCGCCTCGACGTCGGCTACGAGGGCATGCGGTGGATCACGGTCGGGCCGGTCGGCCAGCCCAGCACGGCCATCGTCCTGCACCCGCCGGCCGCCAACCCCGGCATCACCGACGACGAGCGCCAGACCATCCTTGAGCTGATGGCCAAGGGCAGCTACTTCGGCGTCAACCTGGCCACCACCGACCTCGACGCCACCTTCGCGAAGCTGGAGGCCAGCGACGCCGAGGTGGTCCAGGAGCCGACCGAGCAGCCGTACGGCGTGCGTGACTGTGCCTTCCGGGACCCGGCGGGCAATATGGTCCGCATCCAGGAAGTGCGCTGAGTCCTGCGCGCCCGACAGATGGAGACACGATGAGCAGGGCCATCCAGCCGTCCGCGCCGCACGTCGCCGACAGCCACGACCTGATCCGGGTGCAGGGCGCGCGGGTGAACAACCTCAAGGACGTCAGCGTCGAGATCCCGAAGCGGCGGCTGACGGTGTTCACAGGTGTCTCCGGGTCCGGCAAGAGCTCGCTGGTGTTCGGCACCATCGCGGCCGAGTCCCAGCGCATGATCAACGAGACCTACAGCGCCTTCGTGCAGGGTTTCATGCCGACGCTGGCGCGCCCCGAGGTCGACCTGCTGGACGGCCTGACCACGGCGATCATCGTGGACCAGGAGCGGATGGGCGCCAACTCCCGCTCCACCGTCGGCACCGCCACCGACGCCAACGCGATGCTGCGCATCCTGTTCAGCCGGCTCGGGCAGCCACACATCGGCTCGCCCAACGCGTACTCCTTCAATGTCCCCTCGGTGAAGGCGACCGGGGCGATCACCGTCGACCGCGGCGCCGGCAAGACGAAGACCGAGAAGGCGACCTTCAACCGTCTCGGCGGCATGTGCCCGCGGTGCGAGGGCATGGGCGCGGTGACCGACATCGACCTGTCGGCGCTCTACGACGACAACCTCTCGCTCAACGAGGGCGCGATCACCATCCCGGGTTACAGCATGGAGGGCTGGTACGGCCGGATCTTCCGTGGCTGCGGCTACTTCGACCCGGACAAGCCGATCGCGAAGTTCAACAAGCGGGAGCTGCACGACCTGCTCCACCGGGAGCCCACCAAGATCAAAATCGACGGGATCAACCTGACGTACGCGGGCCTGATCCCGTCGATCCAGAAGTCCTTCCTCGCCAAGGACATCGACGCGTTGCAGCCGCACATCCGCGCCTTCGTGGAGCGTGCGGTGACGTTCACGACCTGCCCCGAGTGTGCCGGCACCCGGCTCAGCAAGGAGGCCCGGTCGTCGAAGATCAAGGGAAAGAACATCGCCGACGCGTGCGCGATGCAGATCAGCGACCTGGCCGCCTGGGTACGCGGGATCGAGGAGCCGTCGGTGGCCCCGTTGCTGGCCGGCCTGCAACACCTCCTCGACTCGTTCGAGGAGATCGGGCTGGGCTATCTCTCGCTCGATCGACCGTCGGGCACCCTCTCCGGCGGCGAGGCGCAGCGCACCAAGATGATCCGCCACCTCGGTTCGTCGCTCACCGACGTCACCTACGTCTTCGACGAGCCGACGATCGGGCTGCACCCGCACGACATCCAACGGATGAACGAGCTGCTGCTCCAACTGCGCGACAAGGGCAACACCGTCCTGGTCGTGGAGCACAAGCCGGAGGCCATCGCCATCGCCGACCACGTCGTCGATCTCGGGCCCGGAGCCGGCACCGACGGGGGGACCGTCTGCTACGAGGGCACCCTGGACGGACTTCGGGCCAGCGGCACCATCACCGGCCGCCACCTCGACGACCGGGCGGCCCTCAAGGAGACGGTGCGGACGCCCACCGGCAAGCTGGAGATCCGGGGCGCCACGGCCAACAACCTCCGGGACGTCAACGTCGACGTACCCCTCGGGGTGCTCGTCGTGGTCACCGGCGTCGCCGGCTCGGGCAAGAGTTCGCTGGTGCACGGCTCGATCCCGGCCGGCGCGGGTGTGGTGTCGATCGACCAGGGCGCGATCCGCGGCTCACGACGCAGCAATCCGGCCACCTACACCGGGCTGCTCGACCCGATCCGCAAGGCGTTCGCGAAGGCCAACGGCGTGAAGCCGGCGCTGTTCAGCGCCAACTCCGAGGGTGCCTGCCCGAGCTGCAACGGCGCTGGCGTCATCTACACCGACCTGGGGATGATGGCTGGCGTCGCCGCCCCCTGCGAGGACTGCGAGGGCAGGCGGTTCCAGGCGTCGGTGCTGGAATACCGCTTCGGCGGTCGTGACATCAGCGAGGTGCTCGCGATGTCGGTGACGGAGGCCGAGAAGTTCTTCGGCGCCGGCGAGGCACGTACGCCGGCAGCCCACGCCATCCTCGACAGGCTCGCCGACGTGGGGCTCGGCTACCTGAGCCTGGGGCAGCCGCTCACCACCCTCTCCGGCGGGGAGCGGCAACGGCTCAAGCTGGCCACCCACATGGCCGAGAAGGGCGGCGTCTACGTCCTCGACGAGCCGACCACCGGCCTGCACCTGGCCGACGTCGAGCAACTGCTCGGTCTGCTCGACCGCCTGGTCGACGCCGGCAAGTCGGTGATCGTCATCGAGCATCACCAGGCGGTAATGGCGCACGCCGACTGGATCATCGATCTCGGCCCCGGCGCGGGCCACGACGGTGGCCGGGTCGTCTTCGAGGGCACCCCCGCGGACCTCGTCGCCGCCCGCTCCACCCTCACCGGCGAGCACCTGGCGGCGTACGTCGGCACCTGACGGGTCGCCTCCGGTCGACCGTCACGCCACCGGCGGTCGGACCCGCCGTGCCGTCGTGCTGGCCAGGACTCCGCACGTGGCGGTGACCAGACCCAGGACGGCCGCGCCCTGGTTGACGTAGCCGGGCACGGACGAGGTGACGTAGGTGCCGCCACCGGTGAGGCGGCACTCGAAGCGGAGCGGTAGGAAGCCGACGTCGTACCCGACGACCATGCTTGCCATCTGTGGTCCGGCCTGGCGGCAGGGTTCGATCGGGGAAGATCCAGTGCCACCGTCCTCGGCCCGCAGCACCGCGTAGCCGAGGTGGAGCAGACCCCAGGCGTACAGGGCGACGGCACCCGCACCGACGAGCAGCGCCGCCGTGCGCAGGCGACCCGACCGTTCGTTGTTCCGGAACATCGCGCGGAACCCGCGGACGGCCAAGGCTGTCGCGATGACGGCCCCACCCAGCGCGGCGAGGAGCAACCCGAGAAACAGCATGATCGACATTCTGGCGGGTGTTCCGCCAACACGATGAAGGCCCCTGACCCAATGCTGGTCAGGAGCCTCTCGTGGTGATCAATCTTGGTGCCCCCGGCAGGATTCGAACCTGCGCCCCCGCCTCCGGAGGGCGGTGCTCTATCCCCTGAGCTACGGGGGCTCAGCGACTGGAGAAGACTAGCAAACCTCCCCTGCGTACGCCGAATCGGTATCGGGTGAGCCGATCGTGTCGGATCGGCCCACCCGGTGCTCAGGCGGCTACCGCCCGTCCGCAGCTGGGCAGCGGGTGCAGGACGATTCGCCGGGGGAGCCGGCGCGGCCACTCGTTGCGCGGCCAGGAGCCGTCCACGATCAGGTGGACGGTGCGCTGCTCCTCGCCGCTGAGCCGCAGCACGAAGTCGCGGGGGAGCGGCGGGTCCACCGACGGCGTTGTGATCATGAAGCGCACCCGACCGCGAGACGAGACAGCGGAGATCACGTCGGCGGCCGGCATCGTGCCGCGCAACCGGACCCGGCCGATCCAGTAGACCTCCGCGAGGTGCTCCTGGGCGGCCCGGGTGATCGCCGGGTACTCGCTGCGGACCCACCGCTCGACCGCGCTGACGCAGAGCCCGCAGGCCCGCTCGCGCGGCTCCCGTGGACCCAACCCCCAGGCCCGCAGGTACGCCCCGACCGCGCCAGCGTCCAACGGCAGTTCGAAGCGCCGCTGGATGAGCGTGGTGAGGCTCTGCCGCGTCCACAACTCCTCGTCCAGGCCGAACCCGTCGGGGTGGACGCCCCGCAGCATGTCGATCAACTCGAGTTCCTGTTCGCGGCTGAGCATTCCCGGCTCGCCCTGCCGCTGTCCGCGACGGACGGCTGCCACCGCCCCGTCACCACCGATGGTGTGGCGTCGGCACCAACTGGTGACCGAACGCCGTGCGTCTCTGAGTGCAACCCCCACGTCTTGGGCAACGAGCCCGAATCGCAACTGGTCACGATATGTGGGGAGAAAACTCTCTAAGCAACGTAATCGCCTGTGCCACGCAAAACACCCACAACGTGCGGACTGGGACGTTGAGGCATAAACCGGCGACCTATCCGCCTTGATCGACTCGGGTTCCTGGAAGTCGGGGTGTCCCGATCGCCCGGACAGCGCGCTTCCCTGCAAACCGAGTCGATCAAGGGGCTCTTGACATGGCGCGGCCCGCGTCCCCGCCACACATCGGCGGGGACGCGGGCCGGGTGCGCCCGTCCGGTCGGTCAGCCCTTGGCCTGCGCCTGGAGCTGCCGGAGGTTGTTCAACTCGCTCTGCTGGGTGGCCTTCATGGTGTTCGCCACCCGTACCACCTCGGCGTTGTCGGTCGCGCCGAGCGCCGCGTCGATCATGTGGATGCCGCCCAGGTGGTGTGCGTACATCAGGGCCAGGAACTGCCGGTCGACCTCGATGCCCTGAGCGTTGCGCAGGTCGGTCATCTGTTGCGGCGTGGCCATGCCCGGCATCAGGCCGTCCTTGACGGTGGCCCCGTCGGACATCCACGACATCGGCGGGTTCGACCCGGTCGGGCTGAGGCCCCATTCGCGCAGCCAGGTCTGCATCGCGCCGATTTCACCCTGCTGCCCGGTGGCGATGTCGACGGCGATCTGCCGTACCTCGGGGAGAGTTGCCGACCGGTACGCGATCAGGCTCATCTCGACCGCCTGCGCGTGGTGGGTCGTCATGTCCCGGGCGAAGCCCGCCTCGACCGAGGCGTCACCGGGGCGGGTGAGCCGCGGGGTGAGCAGACCGCCGGCATACCCGAGGAGGAGCCCCACCACCAGCATGATGGCGAGCGCCAGCACGCCGTAGCGCGACGCCGGGGCCCGGCCGCCCTCGTCCGGGGCGGCCGGGATCTCGTCGTACTCGCTGTCGGTGGTTGCCGGAGCGGTCATTGCCGTCCTTACTGGGTGGGCTGCTGCTGCTGGAGCTCACGCGGCGTGGTGCCGGTGGCGGTGATGCCGGTGTTGCAGAGCGCCGTCGGGCCCTCGACGGAGGCGTTCACCCGCAGGTCCTTGATGAACTCGTCGATCCGCGAGTCGTCGGCGTTGTCGAGCTTGAGCTGGTAGCCCCAGGCCTGCAGCGAGATCGGCTTGTCCAGCCCCTCGTACGGGCTCATCAGCATCTTCTCGACGCCGCGCACCTTGCCGGCGAGCTTGTCGACCTGGTCCTTGGGCAGGTCCGGGCGGTAGGTGATCCAGACCGCGCCGTGCTCCAGGCTGTGCACCGCGTGCTCGCTGGCGATCGGGGCGTCGTAGACGTCGCCCATGCAGTTCTGCCAGGCGGCGTTGTGCACCCCACCCACCGGCGGCGAGTACTTGTAGGTCAGCGGGCCCGCCTTGTGCGACTCGTACTTCAGGCTTTCCGGGTCGGACTTGCGGATGTTGGTGATGCCGTCGATGGCGTTGGCCCGCTTGTCCCATGGCTTGGAGCCCTGGAACGACGCCCAGGCGCCGTACCCGATGATGCCGGCCGCGAGCACGCCCACCGCGACGAAGAGCGCGATCGGCCCCCACGCGCGGCCCTGGCTCACCTTGACCGGGGTGACCGGCTTGCGCGGGCCCTTGCCACCGGCGCGGGGGGAGCCCGCCGGCTTGCCGGAACCGGCCTTGGCGCCGGACGCCGGCCGGCCCGCGGCCGGCTTCTTGCCGGTGCTGACCACGGTCGGGCGGCGCTCAGGGCCACCCGGGGTGCTGATGCTCATCGTGCCTCGTCAAGTCGGTCGGTCAGGGGAGTGGCGGGCCGGATGACGCGCAGGGGAGCCGCCGAGTGCCCGAGTCTACCCCCGATAACATGGTTGGGTGACTCCTGCAGAACTAGCCTCGGTCGTCCTTGCCGCCGCCCACGCCGTCTTCGAGCAGCGTGGGCTCGACCGCGCCGCGCTGCCGGCGAGCACGGTGGTGGAGCGACCGCGCAACCCCGAGCACGGCGACTACGCCTCGACGCTCGCGCTGCAGTTGAGCAAGAAGGTGGGCGTCCCGCCCCGGGAGCTGGCTACGGCCCTGGCCGACGAGCTGGGCCGGGCAGCGGGTGTCAAATCGGTGGAAATCGCCGGGCCGGGCTTCCTGAACATCCGGCTCGACGCCGCCGCGGCCGGTCAGCTCGCGCGGGTGATCGTCGAGGCCGGCGCCGAGTACGGCCGCAGTGACCGGCTCGCCGGCGAGAAGATCAACCTGGAGTTCGTCTCGGCCAACCCGACCGGGCCGGTGCACATCGGCGGGGTCCGTTGGGCGGCCGTCGGTGACGCGCTGAGCCGGCTGCTGCGGGCCACCGGTGCCGACGTCGGCACGGAGTACTACTTCAACGACGCCGGTTCGCAGATCGACCGGTTCGCCCGGTCGCTGCTCGCCGCCGCCAAGGGTGAGCCGGCGCCGGACGACGGCTACGGCGGGGCGTACATCGCCGAGATCGCCAGTGAGGTGCAGGCCCGCCGGCCGGAGGTGCGCTCGCTCGACGACGCCGCCGCCCAGGAGGTCTTCCGGGTCGAGGGCGTCGCGCTGATGTTCGACGAGATTCGCACCTCGTTGCGCGACTTCGGGGTGGAGTTCGACACCTACTTCAACGAGAAGGACCTGCACGACCGGGGTGAGCTGGACCTGGCGTTGAACCGGCTGCGCGCGCAGGGGCACCTCTACGAGTCCGAGGGCGCCACCTGGCTGCGCACCACCGACTTCGGCGACGACAAGGACCGGGTGCTGCGCAAGTCCAACGGGGAGTGGACGTACTTCGCCGCGGACTGCGCCTACTACCTGGACAAGCGCGAGCGCGGCTTCGAGCGGGTCGTGATCATGCTGGGCGCCGACCACCACGGCTACATCGGCCGGATGAAGGCGATGTCCGCGTGCTTCGGCGACGACCCGGAGCGCAACCTGGAGATCCTCATCGGGCAGCTGGTCAACCTCCTGCGGGACGGCGCCCCGATGCGGATGAGTAAGCGGGCCGGCACCGTGATCACCCTGGAGGACCTGGTCGACGCGATCGGCGTGGACGCCTCCCGGTACGCGTTGGCCCGCTACTCCAGCGACTCCCCGATCGACATCGACATCGAGCTGTGGACCCGGGCGACCCGCGACAACCCGGTCTACTACGTGCAGTACGTCGCAGCCCGCACCGCGAGCGTGGGCCGTAACGCCGCCGAGGTGGGGCTGACCCGGGGCGACGCGGACGCGTTCCGGCCCGAGCTGCTCGCCAACGAGAAGGAGAACGAGCTGCTCAAGGCGCTCGCCGGGTTCCCCGCCACGGTCGCAACGGCGGCCGAGCTGCGGGGCCCGCACCGGGTGGCCCGCTACCTGGAGGACCTGGCCGGGGCCTATCACCGCTTCTACGACGAGTGCCGGATCCTGCCGCGCGGTGACGAGGAGGCCACCGACCTGCACCGCGCTCGGCTCTGGCTCAACGACGCCACCCGCACGGTGATCGCCAACGGCCTGTACCTGCTCGGCGTCTCCGCACCCGAGAGGATGTGACATGAGGGCTCATGAGGCTGGTGCGCTGCACGCGGACATCAGCAACCGGGAGCCGGCCTGGCTGCGTACCCCGGAGGACGTCAACGCCCTCATGCCGGCGCTGTGGCCGCGGTCGGTGACGCGCGGCGCCGACGGCGCGGTCGCCGTCGCGGGCCTGAGCGTCCGCGACATCGCGGCCGAGTTCGGCACCCCGGTGTACGTCCTGGACGAGGCGGACCTGCGCTCGCGCTGCCGGGACTTCCGGGCGGCCTTCCCGACCGAGGACGTCTTCTACGCGGGCAAGGCGTTCCTCTGCCGCGCGGTGGTCCGGATGATCGCCGAGGAGGGGTTGCACCTGGACGTCTGCACCGGTGGTGAGCTGGCCACGGCGCTCTCGGCCGGAATGCCGCCGGAGCGGATCGGCTTCCACGGCAACAACAAGTCGGTCGCCGAGCTGGGCCGGGCGCTGGACGCCGGGGTGGGCCGGATCATCGTCGACTCGTTCACCGAGATCGACCGGCTCACCGCGCTGGCCCGTGAGCGCGGGGTCCGGCCCCGGGTGCTGGTCCGGGTCACGGTGGGCGTCGAGGCGCACACCCACGAGTTCATCGCCACCGCCCACGAGGACCAGAAGTTCGGCTTCTCGCTGGCCGGTGGCGCGGCCGCGAACGCCGCGTTCAAGATCCTCGACGAGGGTGTGCTGGAGCTGCGCGGTCTGCACTCACACATCGGCTCGCAGATCTTCGACGCCAGCGGCTTCGAGGTCTCCGCCCGTCGGGTGCTCGCCCTGCAGGCGCAGATCCGCGACGCGCGCGGGGTGGAGCTTCCCGAGCTGGACCTGGGCGGCGGCTTCGGCATCGCGTACACCTCGCAGGACGACCCGGCGACCCCGCAGGATCTGGCCAAGCGACTTCGCAAGATCGTCGACTCGGAGTGCGCGGCGGAGAACCTGGCCGTGCCGCACCTGTCGATCGAGCCGGGCCGGGCCATCGTCGGGCCGGCCGTGTTCACCCTCTACGAGGTCGGCACGGTCAAGGACCTCGACGGCCTCCGGACGTACGTCAGCGTCGACGGCGGGATGAGCGACAACATCCGCACCGCCCTCTACGACGCGTCCTACTCGGCCACGCTGGCCTCGCGGGCCTCCGACGCGCAGCCGTTGCTCGCCCGCGTGGTGGGAAAGCACTGTGAGTCCGGGGACATCGTGGTGAAGGATGAATTCCTGCCCGCCGACGTGCAGCCCGGAGATCTTGTCGCGGTGCCCGGCACCGGTGCCTACTGCCGAAGCATGGCCAGCAACTACAACCATGTGCCCCGGCCACCGGTCGTCGCGGTGCGTGACGGCCAGGCGCGCCTGATCGTCCGGCGGGAAACCGAAGAGGACCTGCTCGCTTTGGATGTGGGATGACGTCACCTGTGCGCTTGGCGCTGCTCGGCTGCGGCACGGTCGGCCAGGAGGTGGTCCGGCTGCTGCACGAGCAGTCGGCCGACCTGGCAGCGCGGATCGGCGCTCCGCTGGAGATCGCCGGCATCGCCGTCCGTCGGCTCGGCCGGGACCGGGGTGACCTGCCGGTCGACGAGGACCTGTTCACCACCGACGCGCTCGGCCTGATCAAGCGCGACGACGTGGACGTCGTGATCGAGGTGATCGGCGGCATCGAACCGGCCCGCAGCTGGCTGGTCGAGGCGCTGCGCGCCGGCAAGAGCGTGGTCACCGCCAACAAGGCGCTGCTCGCCGAGGACGGCGTGACCCTGCACGAGGCGGCCGCCGAGGGCGGCGGCGACCTCTACTACGAGGCGTCCGTGGCCGGGGCCATCCCGCTGCTGCGCCCGCTGCGGGAGTCGCTGCACGGCGATCGGATCAACCGGGTCACCGGCATCGTCAACGGCACCACCAACTTCATCCTCTCCGCGATGGACGCGACCGGCGCCGGCTTCGCCGAGGCCCTCGAAGAGGCCACCGCTCTGGGGTACGCGGAGGCCGACCCGACCGCCGACGTGGAGGGCTTCGACGCGGCGGCGAAGGCGGCGATCCTCGCCTCCCTGGCGTTCCACACCCGGGTCGGCGCCGCCGACGTGCACCGCGAGGGCATCACCGAGGTGACCGCCGCGGACATGGCCAGCGCCCAGGCGATGGGCTGCACCATCAAACTGCTCTGCATCGCGGCCCGCGGCGTCGACCCCACCGGCCGGGAGACGGTCAGCGTGCGGGTGCACCCGGCGATGATCCCGCGCAGCCACCCGCTGGCCAGCGTCGGCGACGCGTTCAACGCGGTCTTCGTGGAGGCGGACGCGGCCGGGCAACTGATGTTCTACGGTCGGGGCGCCGGCGGCGCGCCCACCGCCAGCGCGGTGCTCGGTGACGTGGTCGCGGTGTCCCGCAACCGACTCGCCGGGGTGCGCGCGGCCAGCGAGAGCGCGTACGCGGACCTCGCGGTCCGGCCGATGGGTGAGGCGTTGACCCGCTACCACGTGAGCCTCGACGTGGCCGACCGCCCGGGTGTGCTGGCGTCGGTGGCGAGCGTGTTCGCCCGGCACGACGTGTCGATCGCGACCGTGCGGCAGGGCTCGGCGGGCGGGCCGGCGGGCCGTGACGGCGACGCCGAGCTGGTCATCGTGACGCATGTGGCGCCGGACGCCGCGCTCGCCGCGACCGTCGGCGAGCTGCGTGGTCTGGACATTGTCCGGTCGGTGACCAGTGTGCTGCGGGTCGAGGGCGACGCCTGAGTCGTTGCATCATCGACGGGACGACTCGCGCGTCCCGCCAGGTGGGTAAGCCGGGGTGTGCCATCGACCACTGCGGCAGGCTGGTCCAGGGTGGCCCTGATGCTCGGGTGGGCGCGGCGGTAGAGGCGAGGAGAACGACATGTGGCGGGGTCTGATCGAGGCGTACCGGGATCGGCTGCCGGTCACCGCGGCCACGCCGGTCGTCACGCTGCACGAGGGGAACACCCCGCTGTTGCCGGCGCCGGTGCTGTCCGCCCGGCTCGGTTGCGACGTGCACCTCAAGGTGGAGGGCGCCAATCCGACCGGCTCCTTCAAGGACCGGGGGATGACCCTCGCGGTGTCCAAGGCGGTCGAGGCCGGCAACAAGGCCATCATCTGCGCCTCCACCGGCAACACCAGCGCCTCCGCCGCGGCGTACGCGGCCCGGGCCGGGTTGACCTGCGCCGTGCTGGTGCCGCAGGGCAAGATCGCGTTGGGCAAGCTGGCCCAGGCGCTGGTGCACGGCGCGAAGCTGCTCCAGGTGAGTGGCAACTTCGACGACTGCCTCGCGACGGCCGCCAAGCTCGCCCAGGACTACCCGGTCGCGTTGGTCAACTCGGTCAACATCGACCGGCTGCACGGCCAGAAGACCGCCGCCTTCGAGATCGTCGAGGCGCTCGGTGACGCGCCCGACATCCACTGCCTGCCGGTCGGCAACGCCGGCAACATCTCCGCGTACTGGATGGGGTATTCGGAGGAGCTGGCCGCCGGCGCCACCACCCGGACGCCGAAGATGTACGGCTTCCAGGCCGCCGGGGCGGCCCCGATCGTGACCGGCCAGGTGGTGCCGGAGCCGTCGACCATCGCCACCGCGATCCGGATCGGCAACCCGGCGAGCTGGACCAAGGCACTGGATGCCCGGGACGCCTCCGGGGGCCTGATCGAGTCGGTGACCGACCGGGAGATCCTCTCCGCGTACCGGCTGCTCGCCCGTGAGGTGGGGGTCTTCGTCGAGCTGGGCAGCGCGGCCAGCGTGGCCGGCCTGTTGCAGCAGGCCGCGGCGGGCGCGGTGCCGCCCGGTTCCACGGTGGTCTGCACGGTGACCGGCCACGGGCTGAAGGACCCGGAGTGGGCGATCTCGACCGCGCCGGCGCCGTTGACCATCGCGAACGACCCGCTGGCCGCGGCCCGCGCCCTCGACCTGGCCTGAACGCGCCACCGTCCGGGTGGTGATCGACGGCGGGTAGGCGGCCCGCGGGACGGCCCGGGGGCGGCGGGGGTCGAGGTATGCGAGTCCGGCACACTTTCGGGTATCCCCGCCCGCATTCTCGTTCAGGAGTGAGCCAGGCCGATGTCGCTGCTCGCCAGATTCAGCCTCGCCAACCGAGGGCTGATCGCCCTCATCGCGGTGGTGACCACGGTGTTCGGAGCGTTCGCCGTGCCGTCGCTGAAGCAGCAACTGCTGCCGTCGCTCGAGTTCCCGGCCGCGTTCATCGTGGCCCCCTACCCAGGCGCCGGCCCCGAGATCGTCGAGTCCCAGGTGACCGAGCCGATCGAGAACGCCCTCCAGGGCATCCCCGGGCTGGACAAGGTCACCTCCACGTCCCGCGAGGGCGCGGCCACCGTCCAGGTGACGTACGAGTTCGGGACCGACCTCGACGACGTGGTCAACAAGATGCAGACCGCGCTGAGCCGGATCGACGCCCAGCTGCCGGAGAGCGTCGACCCGCAGGTCATCGCGGGTAGCACCGACGACCTCCCGGCGGTGGTGCTGGCCGCGGCCGGCGCGGCGGACGAGCGGGCGCTCGCGGAGAAGCTGCGCGCCACGGTGGTGCCGGAGCTGGAGGGCATCGAGGGGGTACGCACGGTCGAGGTGACCGGCACCCGCGATGACGTCGTGGTGGTCACCCCGGACCCGGCGAAGCTGGCCGCTGCGAAGATCCAGCCGACGGCGATCGGCGCGGCGCTGAAGACCAACGGCGTGGCGGTTCCGGCCGGCGCGGTGACCGACGGTTCGCTGGCCCTCCCGGTGCAGGTCGGCACGCCGATCGACACCCTGGAGGAGCTGCGCGGCATCGTGGTCGCCCCGGCTGCGGCACCCGTCCGCCTCGGTGACGTGGCGACGGTCGAGCAGCAGCTCGCACCGGCCACGGCGATCACCCGCACCAACGGCAAGGACAGCCTCGGTATCGCGGTCACCGCGGCGCCGGACGGCAACGCCGTGCAGATCTCGCACGAGATCCGCGACCGGCTCGACGACCTGAAGGACGCCTCCGGCGCGGAGCTGACCGTGGTCTTCGACCAGGCGCCGTTCGTCGAGAAGTCGATCGAGTCGCTGACCACGGAGGGCCTGCTGGGCCTGGTGATGGCGGTCATCGTCATCCTGGTCTTCCTGCTGTCGGTGCGCTCGACGGTGGTCACCGCGGTCTCCATCCCGCTCTCCGTGCTGGTGGCGCTGATCGCCCTGTGGATCGGTGACTACTCGCTCAACCTGCTCACCCTCGGCGCGTTGACCATCGCGGTCGGTCGGGTGGTGGACGACTCGATCGTGGTGTTGGAGAACATCAAACGACACCTGGAGTACGGCGAGGAGAAGCGGCACGCCATCATCACCGGCGTCCGGGAGGTGGCCGGTGCGGTGACCGCGTCCACCCTCACCACGGTGGCGGTGTTCGCGCCGATCGCGTTGGTCGGCGGGTTCGTGGGCCAGCTCTTCGCGCCGTTCGCGATCACCGTGACGGTGGCCCTGCTCGCCTCGCTGCTGGTGTCGCTGACCGTGATCCCGGTCCTCGCGTACTGGTTCCTCAAGCCGCGCGGCGGCACCGCGGACGACGAGGCGGTACGGCACGCCGCCGAGGAGAAGGAGCTGCGCAGCCCGTTGCAGCGGGCGTACCTGCCGGTGATCGGGTTCGCCACCCGCAAGCGGTCGACCCGTTGGATCACCGTCGGGCTCGGCCTGCTGGTGCTCTTCGGCACGTTCGGTCTGGCGCAGAAGTTGGAGACCAACTTCCTGGACGACTCCGGCCAGGACACCCTCAACATGAGCCAGGAGCTGCCGGCCGGCAGTGGCCTGGCGGCCACCGACGCGGCGGCCAAGCAGGTCGAGTCGGTGCTGTCCCGCACCGGGGGCGTCGAGACGTACCAGGTGACCGCGGGCGGTGGGGACAACCCGTGGGCGGGCGGCGGCGGCAACAACGTCGCCAGCTGGTCGCTGGCGCTCGACGGTGACACCGACGCCAAGCAGATGCGTGAGGTGCTGCGCAAGGAGTTCGACAAGCTCGGCGCCGGTGTGGGTGAGATCAGCTTCGGTGGCGGGCAGGAGGCGTCGACCAGCCAGCTGGAGGTGATCGTCCAGGCCAGCGACCCGGAGGTGTTGACCCGGGCCGCCGAGGAGGCGCGGGCCGCGATGGCCGGCGTGCCGGACGTCGAGGACGTCTCCACCAGCCTGGCCGCGCGGGTGCCGCGGGTCGACGTGACGGTCGACCGGGTCGCCGCCGGTCGGGTCGGGCTCACCGAGGCCGCCGTGGGGCAGCTCGTGTCGCAGGCGTTCCGGGGAGCGCCGCTGGGCCAGGTCGCGCTCGACGGTCAGCAGCAGAACGTGGTGCTGCGGTTGGGCACGCAGCCGCCGGTGACCGTCGAGGAGTTGCGGGCGCTGCCGGTGGGTCCGGTCAAGCTGGACGACATCGCGGACGTCACGCAGGGTGAGGGTCCGCAGCAGGTCACCCGGATCGACGGTGAGCGCAGCGTGTCGGTTACCGGCGCGGCGACCGGCTCGAACCTGGGCGCGACCAGCAAGGAGTTGCAGAAGCGGCTGGACGGCATCAACGTGCCGGGCGCGAGCTTCACCATCGGTGGTGTCAGCGCGGATCAGGCGGATGCCTTCGCGGACCTGGGCCTGGCGGTGCTGGCCGCCATCGCGATCGTCTTCCTGATCATGGTGGCCACGTTCCGCAGCCTCACCCAGGCACTGATCCTGCTGATCTCCATCCCGTTCGCGGCTACCGGTGCGATCGGCCTGCTGTTGGTCACCGGGACGCCGCTCGGCGTGCCGGCGCTGATCGGCGTGTTGATGCTGGTCGGCATCGTGGTGACCAACGCGATCGTGTTGCTCGACCTGATCAACCAGTACCGGGCGCAGGGCATGGGGGTCCGGGAGGCGGTGGTCGAAGGTGGCCGTCGCCGGCTGCGCCCGATCCTGATGACGGCGGTGGCGACCATCTTCGCGCTGCTGCCGATGGCGTTCGGGTTGACCGGTGAGGGCGGATTCATCTCTCAGCCGCTGGCGGTCGTGGTGATCGGTGGTCTGCTCAGCTCGACGCTGCTCACGCTGATCCTGGTGCCGACGCTGTACTCGATGGTGGAGCACACCAAGGAGTCCCTGCGGGCCAGGCGTGCACGGCGGCGCTCCGGGGGGTCGACGGTGACCGCGACGGAGACGGACGAGGCGCCAGCCCCGAACCAGGTCGCGGTGCCGAGCGGCGCGCCCGCCCCGGCTGCGACCGAGGGTGCGCAGCCGGCCGGCCGACCCGCGCCGTCGGCCGCGTTGGTGGAGGGCACGGACCAGTTCGAGGTGCTGCGGCTGCCCCGTAGCCGCACCTCGCCGCTGCCTCCGGCGGAGCCCACCGAGTAGGTCGGAACGCGGTTCGGAACGCCCCCGGCGGATTTTCGCCGGGGGCGTTCAGGCTTTATCCGACCGAAAACACTCCGACTCGACGGACCCGCACTTTGTGTAACTTCTTGCATACTCCTCGTGGGTGGGCGGGAGGTGTGGGTGAAGCGGGGCGGACGGATGGCCGAGGGCGCGCGCGGGTGGGGTCGACGCGACCTGCTGCGCGGTGGCCTGCTGGTGGCGGGCGGTGTGGCCCTCGGCGCGGGGACGTCCGAGGCGCGCTGGATCACCCGTCATCGGGTGCCGATCGCCGGTGGCTCGGCCAGCACCACCTTCGGTAACGGCCAGCAGGATGTCGGCCCCGGCGCGCTGGAGGTCTTCTGGTCCGGGCGGACCAACCAGCGCCTGGTGGCCCTCACCTTCGACGACGGCCCCGCACCACAGTGGACCCCGATGGTCCTCGACACCCTGGCCCAGCACCGGGTTCCGGCCACCTTCTTCATGGTCGGGGCGCAGGTCCGCCGGCACGCCGACGTCGTCCGCGACCGGCTCGCCGAGCACGAGGTGGGCAACCACAGCTGGGACCACCGGGACCTGGCCGAGATGGACACCGCCGAGGCGTACGACGACCTGCGCCGCAGCCACGACGCCATCACCGAGCTGACCGGCGCGCCGCCGGCGCTCCTCCGCCCGCCGTACGGCCACCTGGGCGGGGCGGTGCTGCACGCGGCGGCCCGGTTGGACTATCGGCTGGTGCTCTGGTCGTTGCAGATGGTGGAGCGCGAGTTCCCCGGCGATCCGGCCGGCCACGCCCAGCGGATCGTGGCCGACGTCCGACCGGGAACGATCGTGCTGGGCCACGATGTGGGGGCGCGGCGGCGACTGGTCGCACTGCGCGGCCTGACCGACATGATCAACGGGCTTCGGTCGCGCGGTTACACATTCGTCACGGTCTCGGCGCTGCTGGGAGCGGGTGTGGGTCCGACACCGACGGGGTAGGGTCGCGCTCCGTGGCGTCCACCCTCTCGGTTCTGACCGGCAATCGGAGCTTCCGCAACCTGTTCTTCGCCGAGCTGGTGGTCTTCGGCGCCGACTGGTTCGTCATGGTGCCGCTGCTGGTGCTGCTGCCGCACCTGACCGGCAGCGGCGTCTGGGGCGCGCTGGTGTTGGCGGTGGACACCGGCATCGTGGCGTTGCTGCTGCCGTACACCGGCACGATCGCCGACCGCTTCGACCGCCGGAAGATCATGATCGCCGCGAACGTGGCCGCGCTGGCGGGCGTACTGCTGCTGCTCGGCGTGCGGAACGCCGGGACGGCGTGGCTGGCGCTTGTCGCGATCGGCGTGGTGGCGGTCGCCAAGGCGTTCTACTCGCCCGCCGCCCAGGCCGCGCTGCCCAACGTGCTGGAGCCGCACGAACTCGCCGCGGGCAACGCCGTCGCCGGCTCGGCCTGGGGCACCATGACCGTGGTCGGTGCCTCGCTGGGCGGCGTGCTCAGCACCGCTGCCGGCCCGTACGTCTGCTTCTGGGTGGCGGCGGCGGGCCTGGCGGTGGCCGCCGGCCTCGCCACCCGGATCCGCCGGCCGTTGCAGGCGCCCCGGGACGCCGACCAACCCGCCCAGCGGACCTGGTCGGCCGTCCGCGAGGCGCTCGGCTACATCGGTCACCGCCCCCGGGTGCTCGCCCTGGTCACGGTGAAGTCGGCGGTGGGCCTGGGCAACGGCGTGCTGACCGTCTTTCCGCTGCTCGCCGGTGTGTACGGTGTCGGCCCGCTCGGCGCCGGCCTGCTCTTCGCGGTACGCGGCGCGGGAGCGTTGGTGGGGCCGATCCTGATGCGCCGGGTGCTGACCAACCGGGCCTGGCTGCTGCCCGGGCTCGCGCTGTCCATGTCGCTCTACGGCCTGTCCTACCTGGGCACCTCGGTGGTGCGCTGGTTCCCGCTGGTGCTGCTGCTGGTCTTCGTGGCGCACTTCGCGGGTGGCAGCAACTGGGTGATGTCGAACTTCGCTCTGCAGGGCGAAGTCCCGGACCGGTTGCGGGGCCGCGTCTTCGCCACCGACATGATGCTGGCGACGCTCGCGATCTCGGTGAGCCAACTGGCGGTGGCCCTGGTGGTGGACACGGTCGACGAACGGGTGGTGCTCGCCGGCTGCGGTCTGATCACCCTCGTGTACGCGGTCGGCTGGCGGATCGCCACCCGCCGGCTCTCGCTCACCGATCCGGCCGCCGAGCCGGTCCCGGACCCGACCGGCTGAACTCGGCGGTCCCAGGCAGCGGGCGCGGCGCCGGTTCGTCGGTGCCGAGCCCTAGCATGAGCGCGTGCCGACGAACTTCACCGCCGGGCCGGTCCGGGTCCGGGTTCCCGCGACCAGCGCCAACCTGGGCCCGGGCTTCGACGCGCTGGGTCTCGCCCTCGGGCTCTACGACGACGTGGCCGCCGAGGTCGGGTCGGGCGGTGTCCGGGTGACCGTGACCGGGCAGGGGGCCGGTGAGCTGCCCGACGACGACCGGCATCTGGTGGTGCGGGCCATGCGCGCCGCGTTCGACGTGCTCGGGGCCCACCCCGACGGGCTGAGCGTGGAGTGCGTCAACCGGATCCCCCAGGCGCGCGGGCTGGGCTCCTCGTCCGCCGCGATCGTCGCCGGGGTGCTGCTGGCCCGTGCCCTCGTCGCCGACGGGGAGCACCGCCTCGACGACGCCGGCGCGCTCCGGCTGGCCGCCGAGATCGAGGGCCACCCCGACAATGTGGCGCCGTGCCTGCTCGGCGGGTTCACCGTGGCCTGGTCCGAGCCGGGCGGTGCCCGGGCGGTGTCGCTGCCGGTCGCCGACGCGGTGCGGCCCACCGTCTTCGTCCCGTCGGAGCGCGGTTTGACCGCGACCGCGCGGGCGGCTCTGCCGGCAACCGTGCCGCATGGCGACGCCGCGTTGACCGCGGGGCGGGCCGCGCTGCTGGTGCACGCGCTCACCACGGCCCCGACCCTGCTGCTGCCGGCCACCGTCGACCGGCTCCACCAGGATTACCGCGCAGCCGGGATGCCCGGCACATCTGCCCTGGTCAGCGCGTTGCGAGGGGTCGGTGTGGCAGCTGTGGTCAGTGGGGCGGGGCCCACCGTCCTGGCGCTCAGCGAGCCGCCAACGGGCTTCCCAGTGGGAACAGACTGGGAGATCTGGCAGTTACCGATAGACGTCAGCGGCGCGCGGGTCGCGCGGGGTAGACTTGGACACGCCGAGCGGGACCCTGTTGCCGCAGGTCGGAAGAGTTGATTACGCTCTAGACCTAGCACAGCCGCGAAGCACGCGATCTCCTGCGGGGCGGCGCACCCCCGAAGCTCTCGGCGGTCAGCCCGTCTACCCCTGCCAAAGGCCCACGCCGCACCGCAGTTTCCACAGGTCGCCGCAGACGGCGAGACCTGCTCACCGACGTTGGTGAGTCGGGATACCGACCGGCTGCTGTGTCACAGACTCCCGCGACGCGTCCTTGCGAGGCGGGTGCACCGAGGCCGCCCGGCCACCTGAGCTCCGACTCCGGGCAGTCCCGGCCTTATCGAGGGAAGGAATCCATTGAGCGACACCACCGACGTGACGTCGGATGTTTCCAACGTCGCTGGCGATGCCACCGCCGCCGCTCCCGCCCGTCGTCGGCGTAGCGGCACCGGTCTGTCGGCGATGCTGCTGCCAGAGCTGCAGAGCCTGGCTGCGTCGCTCGGCATCTCCGGCACGGCTCGCATGCGCAAGGGCGAGCTGATCGCCGCGATTTCCGAGCGGCAGGGCGGCAACGCCGCCGGGACCCCTCGACCACGGGCCGAGGTCGCGGCCGCGGCCGCGGCCGCCCCGACCCGTGAGGGAGTGCGTGCCGAGGTGCGGGAGACCGCCGACCGGCCGGCAGCCGAGGGGCGCGGTGCCGAGCAGGCGCCGGCCGAGCCGGCCGCCGAGACCGAGGGCCGTAGCCGCACCCGGCGGAGCCGGACCGCAACGGCGGAGGCCCGTGCCACCGAAGCGCGCCCCGCTGAGGCGCGTGCGACCGAGACGCGTGCGACTGAGACGCGTGCGACTGAGACGCGTGCGACTGAGACGACGCGTACCGACGAGGCGGAAGCCGGCGAGCGGGCCGACCGTGGCGAGAACCGCCGCGACCGGGCCGAGCGTCCGGAGCGCGCCGAGCGGACCGACCGGGGCGAGCGTCCGGAGCGCGCCGAGCGTGCCGACCGGGGCGAGCGTGCCGATCGCGGCGAGCGGACCGAGCGTGCCGACCGGGGTGAGCGTGCCGACCGGGGTGAGCGGGGCGAGCGTGCCGATCGTGGCGAGCGTGCCGATCGTGGCGAGCGCAACGACCGGGGTGAGCGTGCCGATCGTGGCGAGCGCAACGACCGGGGTGAGCGTGCCGATCGTGGCGAGCGTGCCGATCGTGGCGAGCGTGCCGAGCGCAACGACCGACCCGACCGCGGTGACCGCAACGACCGCAACGACCGCAACGACCGTGGTCAGCGGGCCGAGCGGGACAGCGACGACGACGACGAGGGCGGCGGCCGGCGCGGCCGGCGCAGCCGTTTCCGGGACCGTCGCCGCGGGCGCGGCGAGCGCACCGAGACCGGTGCCGACACCGGCGGGCGTGAGCCGCAGGTCAACGAGGACGACGTGCTCGTCCCGGTGGCCGGCATCATCGACGTGCTCGACAACTACGCCTTCGTGCGGACGACCGGTTACCTCGCCGGCCCGAACGACGTGTACGTCTCGATGTCCCAGATCAAGAAGTACGGCCTGCGCCGCGGTGACGCGATCACCGGTGCGGTCCGGGCGGCCCGCGAGGGCGGCAACAGCGGCGACCAGCGGCGCGACAAGTACAACCCGCTGATGCGGCTGGACACGATCAACGGGATGGAGCCGGAGGAGGCGCGGCGTCGTCCGGAGTTCTACAAGCTCACTCCGCTCTACCCGCAGGAGCGCCTGCGGTTGGAGACCGAGCCGCACATCCTGACCACCCGGGTCATCGACCTGGTCATGCCGATCGGCAAGGGCCAGCGGGCACTCATCCAGTCTCCGCCCAAGGCGGGTAAGACGATGGTGCTGCAGGCGATCGCGAACGCGATCACCCGCAACAACCCGGAGTGCCACCTGATGGTGGTGCTGGTGGACGAGCGGCCCGAAGAGGTCACCGACATGCAGCGGTCGATCAAGGGCGAGGTCATCGCGGCCACGTTCGACCGTCCGCCGCAGGACCACACCACGGTGGCGGAGCTGGCCATCGAGCGGGCCAAGCGCCTAGTCGAGCTTGGGCACGACGTCGTCGTGCTGCTCGACTCGGTGACCCGGCTCGGTCGGTCGTACAACCTGGCGGCGCCGGCCAGCGGCCGGATCATGTCGGGTGGTATCGACTCCACCGCGCTCTACCCGCCGAAGCGCTTCCTCGGCGCGGCCCGCAACATCGAGAACGGCGGGTCGCTGACCATCATCGCCACGGCGCTGGTGGAGACCGGGTCCATGGCGGACACGGTCATCTTCGAGGAGTTCAAGGGCACCGGTAACGCCGAGTTGAAGCTGGACCGGAAGATCGCCGACAAGCGGACCTTCCCGGCCATCGACATCAACCCGTCCGGTACGCGTAAGGAAGAGGTCCTGCTCGCACCGGAAGAGCTGGCCATCATCCACAAGCTCCGGAAGGTGCTGCACTCGCTGGACTCGCAGGCCGCGATGGATCTTCTGCTGGACCGGCTCAAGCAGTCCCGCACGAACATCGAGTTCCTGATGCAGATCGCGAAGTCGACGCCGGGGGAGTAAACCTCCCCGGGTGACGACGAAGGGGCACGGCCATCTCGGCCGTGCCCCTTCGTCATGTCCCCGGGCCCGACGCCCGCGCCGGGGAGTTGATGGAATTTTCCTTCGGTTCAGTCGACAGGTATTGAAACTTCTATTCATGGCCGGGTTGACTGTCGTCCATGCGTACCCGCAGACGATCCGCCCGCCGCACCGGCGTCCTGCTGCTGACGCCGCTGCTCGCCCTGGCCCTGTCGCCGCCGGCCACTGCGGCTCCCACCATCGCCCCGCCCACCGTGGCCTCACCGTCCGTGGCCTCACCCACCATCGCGGAGGACGCGCCGCCCGCGTCCTCCCGCCCGGCCGGCTCGGTCAGTCTGGCCGCCGCCCCGACAGTCGCGACCGCCCCGACCGCCGGCACTGGTGGTCTGGAGCCGGCCGGCGGGCTGGAGACCACGAAGGCCACCCGGCCGGTGGCGCCCGGCGTGCAGTTGACGTCCTTCGACAGGTACGACGCCGAGGGTTGGCTGCGCGCCGACGCGCTCACCACCGACCTGGGCGGCGGCTCCACCGTCGACTACGTCAACTCCGGTGCGGTCAGCCGGGCCGAGCCACTGCGAAAGGCGGTGGACCAGTCGCGCGCGGTCGCCGCGGTCAACGGCGACTTCTTCGACATCAACAACTCCGGTGCCGCCCAGGGCGTCGGCGTCCGGGACGGGGAGCTGATCCAGTCCGGCGTCAGCGGTCACCGCAACGCGGTGGCGGTCACCACGAACGGCCTCGGGCGGGTGATCGAAGTGAACTTCGACGGCAGCGCCACCCTACCCACCGGGCCGGTCCCGCTGACCCAGTTCAACAACATGGTCCAGACCGACGGCATCGGTGCCTTCACCGACCTGTGGGGGACGTACACCCGGTCGCGTGCCGTGGAGGGCGCGGCCCGGGTGGTCGAGGTCACCGTGACCAACGGTCGGGTGGCCGCGGTGGGAAGCGTGGCCGGTAGCGGCCCGATCGCCGCCGGCAGCACCGTGCTGCTCGGCCGTGACCTCGGCGCGGACGCGCTGGCCGGCCTGCGCGCCGGTGACCCGGTGGCGGTGGCCTGGCGGCCGAAGCCCTCCGACGGCAGCCCTCTGCACGCGGCGGTCGGGGGCGGCAACGTCCTGGTCCGCGACGGCGTCGTGCAGACCATCGCCGATCCGACCCTCGCCCCCCGCACCGCTGTCGGGTTCAGCGCCGACGGTCGAAAGATGATCATGCTGACGGTGGACGGTCGTCAGGTCGACAGCCGCGGCGTGACGCAGACCGAGATGGGCCGGATGATGGCCGAGCTGGGCGCCCACCACGCGCTCAACCTGGATGGCGGCGGGTCGTCCACGCTGCTGGCCCGGGAGCCGGGCGCACCCGCCGTGCAGGTGGAGAACGGCCCCTCCGACGGCAGCGAACGGGCCGTGCCCAACGGCCTGGCCATCTACGCGCCGAAGGGCAGCGGGCGACTCACCGGCTACTGGGTCGAGACGGCCAGCGACCCCACCGCCGCCCCGGGTGTCTCACCGGTGCGAGGTGGGCGGCCCGACCGGGTCTTCCCGGGGCTGACCCGCACCCTCACCGCATCCGGCTACGACGAGACGTACGGCCCGGCGGCCGGCGCTCCCACCTGGCGGGCGACCCCGGCGGTACGCGGCCGGGTCGGCCGTGACGGTGTGTTCCACGCCGGCGCACCGGGGGCCAGCACGGTCACCGCCGCACGGGGGCGGGTCACCGGCTCGCTGGACCTCACCGTGCTCGGCCCGCTGGCCCGGATCGGCACCACCGTGCCGCGGGTCGGGCTGACCGGCCGGGACGGTGACGCCCTGGTCGGCGTGGTCGGGTACGACGCCGAAGGCAACACCGCGCCGATCGAGCCGGCCGACCTCACCATCGACTACGACCGGGACCTGCTGCGGATCACCCCCACCGGGGACGGCAACCTGTCCGTCGCCGCGTTGCGGGACACCGGCTCGGGCCTGGTGACCGTTCGCGTCGGCCGCACGAGCGTGGTCCTGCCGGTCACCGTCGGCCTGACCGACGTGCCGGTCGCCGGTTTCGACGACGCCGCTTCCTGGCGGTTCAGCCAGGCCCGCGCCAGCGGTTCGGTCGCCCCGGCGCCGGGCCACACCGGCACCGGCCTGCGCATGTCGTACGACTTCGGCCAGTCCACCGGCACCCGGGCCGCGTACGCCGACCCGCCCGCCTGGATCGAGGTGCCCGGTCAGCCGCAGGCCTTCGGGATGTGGATCCACGGCAACGGCACCGGGGAGTGGCCCAGCCTGCACCTGCACGACGCCCAGGACACCCAGCACGTGCTGCGCGGCCCACTGATCACCTGGACCGGCTGGCGGTACGTGGAGTTCGCGGTGCCGGCCGGGGTGCAGTACCCGGTGCGGGTACGCCGCTTCTACGTGGCCGAGACGAACGCCGCCGCGCAGTACACCAGCGAGGTGATCATCGACGACCTGGTGGCGAAGGTGCCCCCGACGGTCGACGTGCCGGAGGTGGCCTCGCGTACCGATCGGGTGGTGGTCCGCGACGGCACGGTGGACGGCGCGCCGTGGCGCTTCGCGGTGCTCTCCGACGCCCAGTTCGTCGCCGCCGACCCGGACAGCGACCTGGTCGCCCAGGCCCGGCGGACGTTGCGCGAGGTGCGGGCGGCCCGGCCGGACTTCCTCCTCATCAACGGCGACTTCGTGGACACCGCCTACCCGGCCGACTTCGCGCTGGCCCGGCGGATCCTCGACGAGGAGTTGGGCGATGCGCTGCCCTGGTACTACGTGCCCGGCAACCACGAGATCATGGGCGCCCCGATCAGCAACTTCGCCGCCGCGTTCGGTGCCACCTCCCGGGTGTTCGACCACAACGGCACCCGGTTCGTCACGCTGAACTCGTCCACCGGGACGCTGCGCGGCGGGGGCTTCGACCAGGTACGGATGCTCCGCGAGACGCTGGACGCGGCGGCCACCGACCGGCGCGTGGGCTCGGTCGTCGTCCTGCACCACCACCCGCCGCGCGACCCCAGCCCGGCGCAGGCCAGCCAGCTCGGCGACCGCAAGGAGGCGGCGCTGCTGGAGCAGTGGCTGGCCGACTTCCAGCACCGCACCGGCAAGGGCGCGCTGTTCGTGGGCGGGCATGTCGGCACCTTCCACGCCGACCGGGTGGACGGGGTGCCGTATGTGATCAACGGCAATGCGGGCAAGACGCCGTCCACCCCTGCCGACCAGGGCGGCTTCACCGGCTGGACGGAGTTCGGCGTGGACCCGGTGACCCCGGCCGAGGCGGACCGGGCCCGCCGTGACCCGCTCGCCGAGGGCCCGCGCTGGGTGGACGCGGAGTTCCACGCGCACGTCGACCGGCTCACGGTGGCCGCACCGGCCAGCGTCGTGGTCGGCACCCCCGCGGCGGTCACCGCCACGCTGACCCAGCCCGGCGGGCGTACGGTCCCGGTGGCCGCACCGGTCAGCGCCGACTGGTCGGCCTCGCCGGGAGTGCACGTCGGCTCGGCGGCCGGGGTGCGCCCCTGGCACACCGCCCGATTCGACCCGGCCACCGGCACCCTGACGGCACTGCGTACCGGCGCGCCGGTACGCCTGACGGTCGAGGTCAACGGCGCCCGTGCCGAGGCCACCATCACCGTCACCGGGTGAACCGTCCGGACGGGCCCCCACGCGCGGGGGCCCGTCCGGACACCTCAGAAGTCGCCGTCGGCCACCTGGAAGACGGTGAGGCCGAGGGATCGCCACATCTGCACCACCTGGACGCGGTCGTCGAAGACGCCGGCCACCCGATAACGGTCCCGGATCTCCCGGTCGTAGATCTCCCGCTTGACGATCGAGTCCTTCCGGGAGTCGCCGACGGCACGCAGGTGCAGGCCCAGGTAGGGGACCCGGACGTGCCGGGCCAGCCACGCCTCGGTGGCCGCGCGGGCGGAGGCGTCCCTCCCGGAGCAGAAGACCACCCCGTACCCGGCGGCGTGCATCGCCCGGACCGCCGCGATCACCGCCGTGTTCGGCTCGTCCTGGCCCACCCGGGTCATGTCGTACGGGCTGCGGGAGACGGCCAGCGCGACGGTGCCGTCGATGTCCACCAGAACGATCTCCGGCGGCTCGGCCGAGGGCGGGTGCACCACGGCGGGGCGTCCGGTGCGGGCCTGCGGCACTGGCAACGGCAGCTCCCGCCCCTGGAGGTACCGCTCGTGCAGACGGCGGATCGCGTCCGCGCCGACCTGGTCGGCGGCCGGGCGGGCGGCGTCGCGGCGCAGACACTCGTCCAGCGGCACGTCGGTGAAGTCGTGCACCTCGAAATCCGCGCCGTGGCGAGCGGCCAGGTCGGCCCAGTCACGCAGCGTCCGTGAGCGCAGGTTGGTGTCGTCCACGCAGACGTCCGCCCGGGCCCGCAGCAGCGCCTCGACCTGAGCCTGCTGGACGGCGGTCACCTGTGCCTCGGCCCACTGCGTGAACAGCCGTTCGCCGTGCAACATCCGGCGCAGGTCATCCCGGTTCACCCGCGCGACGGACGGCTGGAGCGTGCGGGCGAACGTCGTCTTACCCGAGGCGGGCAGACCCCGGGTGGCGATCAGGCGGGTCATCGACGCACCTCCGGCTCGGCGGGCGTACCCCGGGCGGGGTACCTGGCGGCTCCCCGCCGGGTGCGCGAATGCCCCGTCGGGCGGCGGGAATGCGGACGGGTAGGCACGTGTTGACGATGCCGGACGAGGTGTGCGGCCCGATTACCGGGTCGGCTCAGGCCCATGGCACACTGGTCAATCGGCCACCGGTTCCGGTTCACGCCCGAGCCCGTCGCGTACGGCGCGACGAGCGATGACGGCGACCCGGCGACCACCAACGAGAGGACCGAGGCGAGATGAAGGCAAACATCCACCCGGAGTACGTGACCACCGAGGTCAGCTGCTCCTGTGGCAACACGTTCACGACCCGCAGCACCGCCAAGGGCGGGGCGATCCACGCCGAGACCTGCAGCGCCTGCCACCCGTTCTACACCGGTAAGCAGCGCGTTCTCGACACCGCCGGCCGGGTCGCGAAGTTCCAGCAGAAGTACGCCAAGGTTCAGGCCAAGAAGGCCAAGTAACTCCTCGTTCGGCGCCCGCGTCCGGTTTTCCGCCGGACGCGGGCGCCGTCCGCATTTTCCTCCGTTTCCGCCCGGCCGTCGGCCTCCCGGCCCCGGCCTGGTCGTCGCGCACCGTCGAAGGAGCATCCGCAGCATGAGCAGCGAGCGTCTGGCCGGCCTTCTCGACGAGTACGCGGAGCTGGAGAAGCGGTTGGCCGATCCGGCCATCCACGCCGACCAGGCCACCGCGCGCAGGGTCGGCCGCCGGTACGCCGAGCTGGTGCCGCTGCACAAGGCCGCCGACGAGTTGGAGCAGGCCCGCGCCGATCTGGCCGCGGCTCGCGAATTGGCCGCCGAGGACCCGTCCTTCGCGGCCGAGGCGGAGTCCATCGCCGGGTCCCTGCCGGTGCTGGAGGAGCGCCTCGCCGAGCTGCTCATCCCGCGCGACCCGCACGACGCCAAGGACGTGATCGTCGAGATCAAGGCCGGTGAGGGTGGCGAGGAGTCGGCGCTGTTCGCTGGTGACCTGCTGCGGATGTACACCCGGTACGCCGAGCGGCACGGCTGGATCACCGAGGTGATCGACGCACAGGATTCCGACCTCGGCGGGGTCAAGGACGTCTCCCTGGCAATCAAGACCAAGGGCGTGCCGGACGGCGGCAACGGCGTCTGGTCGCGGCTCAAGTGGGAGGGCGGCGTGCACCGGGTGCAACGTGTCCCGGTGACCGAGTCGCAGGGCCGGATCCACACCAGCGCCGCCGGGGTGCTGGTGCTGCCGGAGGCCGAGGACGTCGACGTCACCATCGACCAGAACGAGCTGCGCATCGACGTGTTCCGCTCGTCCGGGCCGGGTGGCCAGTCTGTGAACACCACCGACTCGGCGGTGCGGATCACCCACCTGCCGACCGGCATCGTCGTCTCCTGCCAGAACGAGAAGTCCCAGTTGCAGAACCGGGAGCAGGCGATGCGGATCCTGCGGGCCCGGCTGCTCGCCGCCGCCCAGGAGCAGGCCGACGCCGCCGCCTCGGACGCGCGCAAGGCCCAGGTGCGCACCGTGGACCGCTCGGAGCGGATCCGCACCTACAACTTCCCGCAGAACCGGATCACCGATCACCGGATCGGCTACACCGCGTACAACCTGGATCTGGCGCTCGGCGGCGAGCTGGACGGGGTGCTGGACGCCCTCACCGAGGCCGACCGGGCCGCCCGCCTCGCCGGCGACACCGAGCTGACCCGCCGCTGACCGCGACCGCGACACCGAGCTGAGGCGGTACGCCCCGTCGATCATGGAGTTGCGGTGGGCGAATTGTCACGTCGTGGCGTTTTCGCGAGGCACCACAACTCCTTGATCGACGCCAGCGGCCCGCCCGGGCGGTCAGGCAGCGGCCCGGGTGGTCAGCTGGCGCGGGGGCGGGTCTTCGCGCGGAGCATCTCGCGGTCGGCCTGCTCGAACGCGACGCTGAGCGCGTCGCGCAGCCCGCTGCCGCCGGAGACCTCGGCGAAGCCGATGCTCACCCCGACGGGGGTGCCCGGCACCAACGATTCCCAGTCCTCCAGGCGGACCGCGGCCTCGATCCGGCGGGCGACCTCGGCGGCCTCGGCCATGCCGGTGTCCGGCAGCACCACCACGAACTCGTCACCGCCGTAGCGGGCCACGAAGTCTCCCCGGCGCATCACCCGGTTGATCACGCCGGCGATGCGTTGCAGCACCAGGTCGCCGGAGTGGTGCCCGTGCCGGGTGTTGACCGCCTTGAAGCCGTCCAGGTCGCAGACGCCGATCACCACCCGTTCGCCCCGGGTGACCACGGCGGTGATGTACCGCTCCAGCCGGCGGCGGTTCGGCAGCCCGGTGAGCGGGTCGGTCAACGCCTCGCCCTCGAAGCGCGCCGCCTCGCGGCGCATCTCCTCGTGGTCGATGCGGGCGGCGATGCCGTCGATGTAGACGTCACGCAGCCGGTCGTTGCGTTGCGCGGCGAGCCGGAACGCCAGCCGGTCGGCCCGGTGCGCGGAGAGGTGGTCCCCGGCGCGGGTCAGCGCGATGCTGCGCAGCCGGGCCGGCTCGGCCGCCCCGAGCGTCTCGTTGGACACCTGGACGGTGTCCAGTCGGGCGACCGCCTCGATCGGCCGCCCGTCGGCGACGGCGAGGCACACCTGCCCGAGCTGACGCAGGTCGCGGGCGCGGGCGCTGTCCCCGCCGTGGCTGATCAACCGGGCCGGCTGGGCGCCTTCGGTCGCCACCTGGTCGCCGAGCGCGGCCTGTCGGGCCGCCGCGTAGCCGTACGCGGCGAGGCTGCTCGGGCGCAGCTGGCCGGCCCGCCCGGCGCGGACGAAGCGGGCCAGGTCGGCGGCCACGTCCCGGAGCACCCGCAGGCAACCGTCGCTGTCGCCGTTGTGGTCCAGGGCCACGGCGTTGCGCAGCCGGATGCCCGGCGCGGCGAACGTCTCCTCCGGGATCCCGGCGGTCAGCCCGAGCTGCCGGGCCCGCTCGATGGCCCCCAGGGCGTACCCGTGGAAGCTGAGGTAGCTGTAGGCCATGGCCAGGTCGTGCCAGCCCCAGGCGGTGTCCCGGTCCGGGTCGGCGACGGCGCCCAGCGCCCGGGCCGCTCGGACGAGGTGCATGACGCAGCGGTCCAGTGCGCCCTGGTGGTGCGCGGCGAGTGCGGCCAGCGCGTTGAGGTGCCCGTGCAGATAGGGCTCGGCGAGGTCGCGGACGGCCGCCGACGCCTCTTCGATGGCCCGGGTGAACTCCGCGGTCCGACCGAGATTGATCAGCGCAGAGAGGCGCTGCACCATGGCGTCCGCCCGTGCCGCCGGGTCGGTGGTGGTGCGGATCACACGCTCCAGCAGAACGTACGCCTCCGCGGAGCGGCTGGCCTCCTGCAACGCCCGGGCGTGCGTGAGGGCGTCAACCTGGTCATCGACCCGGTCGAGCCAGCCCACCCGCCAACCTCCTGTCGTGCGCGCCTGGGCGCACCTGTTCGTCACGTCGCTCGCGACGCTTCATGATTATGTCGTGAGTACTTTGCCGCAACACCCCCCCGAAGGGACAGGCCCCATCCGGCCGTCGGCCGCGGTGGCCCGAACGGCCCGTGCGCTCGCCGCTGCCGGGGTCGGCTCCGCCCGGGTGGAGGCCGAGGTGTTGGCGGCGTACGTGCTGGGGGTTCCCCGGGGTCGGCTGGCGCTCGCCGACGACCTCGGTGCCGACGAGCTGGCGCGGCTCGACGAGCTGACCCGCCGCCGCGTCGCGCGTGAGCCCTTGCAGCACCTGACCGGTCGGGCCGGGTTTCGGCACCTGGAGCTGTCGGTCGGCGCGGGTGTCTTCGTGCCCCGGCCGGAGACCGAGCTGTTGGCCGGCTGGGGCGTCGAGCAGGCCCGGAGCCGGCCCGACCCGGTGGTGGTTGACCTGTGCAGCGGCTCGGGCGCGATCGCCCTGGCGGTGGCTCAGGAGGTGCCGGGGGCGCGGGTGATCGCGGTGGAGCGGTCCCCGGCGGCGCTTGCCTGGCTGCGGCGCAACGCGGCGGAGCGCGCCGCGGCGGGGGACCGGCCGATCGAGGTGGTCGAGGCCGACGTGACCGCGCCGGACCTGCTGGCGGAGCTGGTGGGCCGGGTGGACGTGCTGCTCTGCAACCCGCCGTACGTGCCGGACGACGTGGTGGTCCCGCCGGAGGTGGCCGGGCACGATCCGGCGGAGGCGGTCTTCGGCGGTGCGGACGGTCTGGTGGTGATCCGGCCGGTCGTCGCCCGGGCGGCGGTGCTGCTGCGCCCCGGGGGCGTGTTCGGCGTCGAGCACGACGACACCCACGGCGCGGCGGTGCCCGGGTTGTTCGCCGAGGACGGCGGCTTCACCGCTGTCGCGGAGCATCTGGACCTCACCGGGCGTCCCCGCTACGCGACCGCGTCCCGACGGGCGGACGGCCAGCACGCCCCGATCGGGGCGGCGTGGCAGACTGACTCCTCGTGATGCTCTACGACTGCCGGTCGCCCGCCGATCGGGACCGCGGCATCGCTGCGGCGATCGAGGCGGTCAAGAACGGCGAGCTGGTTGTTCTCCCGACGGACACCGTGTATGGGATCGGCGCGGACGCGTTCACCCCGTACGCGGTGAAGGCGCTGCTGGATGCCAAGGGCCGGGGTCGGCAGATGCCGCCGCCGGTGCTGATCGGCTCGCGGCACACCCTGGACGGGTTGGTCTTCTCGCTGCCCACGGCCGCACGGGACCTCGTGGAGGCGTTCTGGCCGGGTGCCCTGACGATCGTGGTCGAGCACTCGCCGAGCCTGCAGTGGGACCTGGGCGACAAGACCGGCACGGTGGCGGTGCGGATGCCGCTGCACCCGGTGGCGTTGGAGGTGCTGCGCGAGACCGGCCCGATGGCGGTCTCGTCGGCCAACAAGACGGGCCAGCCGGCCGCGGTCACCGCCGACGAGGCGCGTGACCAGCTCAGCTACTCGGTGCGGGCGTACCTGGAGGCCGGGCCCTGCCCGGACCCGGTGCCCAGCACGATCGTGGATCTGACCGGTGAGGTGCCGCAGCTGTTGCGGGCCGGGGCGATCCCGTTGGAGAAGCTGCGCGACGTGGTGCCGGATCTCGTCGACGGTCGGGCGGCCTGAGTGCCCCCGTTCACGGTTCTGCACGTCTGCATGGGCAACATCTGCCGATCGCCGATGGCGGAGCGGCTGCTTGCCCTGGCGGTGCGGGAGCGGCTGACCCGGCGTGCTCAGGACCCGGCTCAGGCCGAGGAGTTGGTGCACAGCCACAGCGCCGGCACGGGTGGCTGGCACGCGGGCGAGGAGATGAACCCGCCGGCGGCACGGCAGGTCATCGGCCGTGGTGGGGACGTGGCGGGGTTCGCGGCGCGCAAGCTGCGCTCGGACCACATCGACGCCGCCGATCTGGTCCTGACCGCCACCGCCGACCAGCAGGAGTACGTGGTGGCGCTTCGTCCGGACGCGGCGGCCCGCACGTTCGTGCTGGGCGAGTTCGGCCGGCTGCTGGCCGCGGTGGACGCCGCCGCGCTGCCGCCGGGCGACGCCACCCCGGAGGCCGTGTACGCCCGGGGGGTGGCCCTGGTGGCGGCGGCTCACGACGCGCGGCTGGGCGCCTCGGCGCTGGCCACCGATGATCTGGACGACCCCTGGGGTCGTGGCGACCAGTGCTTCAGCCGGGTCGCCGACGAGATCGAGGAGACGGTCCACCCGCTGGCCGGCGCGCTGCTGCCCTGAGCGTGGTGCGAGTTTCCTCCGGGTTTGGGGAAAACCCAGGGCTAAAGGTGCGTTCCGGGTCATTCTGAACGGGTCCTAGCGTGACCGGCTCCTGCGGGGAGAGCTGATGATCCGGGCCCAACTCGACAAACTGCTGACCGTGGTGATCGCCGGGGTGCTGGCCGGGCTGGTGCTGGCCGCCGCCGCACTGCCCGCGGCCCTGGTCTTCGGAATCGGCTTCAGTGCCCTGTCGACGCCGTACTCGGAGCTGCCGAACACACTCCGTACGCCGCCCACCGCGCAGCGCTCCAACCTCTACGCCAACGACGGCACCACCCTGATCACCTCCTTCTACCAGGAGGACCGGGTGGACGTGCCGCTGCACGAGGTGGCCCCGGTGATGCGCCGAGCGATCGTGGCCGCCGAGGACGTCCGGTTCTACCAGCACAGCGGGGTCGACCTGCGGGGCGTGGTGCGCGCGTTCACAGTCAACAAGCGCGACGGCCGGACCCGGCAGGGCGCCTCCACGCTGACCATGCAGTACGTCCGCAACGTGCTCAGCAACGACCCCCGGCTGACCGAGGCGCAGCGGGCCGCCGCCACCGAACTCACCACCGTGCGCAAGCTCCAGGAGATGCGGTACGCGCTCGCGTTGGAGCGGGAACTCGACAAGGACGAGATCCTGACCCGCTACCTCAACATCGCCTACTTCGGTGCCGGGGCGTACGGCATCGCGGCGGCCAGCAAGCGGTACTTCTCCCGGTCCCCGGCCGAGTTGACCCTGGCCCAGGCGGCCCTGCTCGCCGGTCTGGTGCGTTCGCCGGACAGCGACGATCCGATCAACGGCGACGCCGACAGCGCGGTGGCCCGGCGGTCGTACGTGTTGGAGCGGCTGGTGGAGTCGGGGCAGGTGCCGGCGGACGCGGCGGCGGCGGCGCGTGCCGAACCGTTGCAGCTGCGGCCCAGCGAGACCCCGAACGACTGCACGGGCGTGCCCGACGCGCACAACGACTGGGGCTTCTTCTGTGACTGGTTCACCCGCTGGTGGAGCAGCCAGTCCGCGTTCGGGGCGACCGCCGACGAGCGGCAGCGCGCGCTGCGCCGGGGCGGGTTCTCCATCGTCTCGTCGCTGGACCCGGGGGTGCAGCGGGCCACCACCGAGCAGGTGCTGAGGATCTACCCGACGACCAGGGCCGAGGCGGTGCCCACCGCCGTGGTGCAACCGGGCACCGGGCGGGTGTTGGCGATGTCGGTCAACCGGGCCTACAGCGTGGCGGGCAATCCGGTCGGGCAGAAGAACCGCCCGAACACCGTCAACCAGTTGGTTGCCGGCGGCGGCGCGATCGAGGGGTACCAGGGCGGCTCGACGTTCAAGCTCTTCACCCTGCTGGCCGCGCTGGAGTCCGGCCTGCCGCTGTCGACGGACTTCGTGGCGCCGACCCAGCTGCTCACCCGCTTCCCGGTGACAGGGGAGGCGAGTTGCGACGGGCGGTGGTGCCCGGCGAACGCCAGCCCGTCGTCGATGGACGGCCCCCGCACCATGTGGAGCGCGTTCGGCCGCTCGGTGAACACCTACTTCGCCTGGCTCACCGAGAGGGTCGGCGCCGACCGGGTGGTGGAGATGGCCGAGCGGCTCGGCATCGTCCTGCGGGCCGAGTCCGACGCCAAGCTGGCCCGCTACGGCGCGAAGGACTGGGGTCCGTTCACGCTGGGTGTGGCCGCCACCACACCGTTGGATCTGGCCACCGCGTACGCCACGGTGGCGGCCGAGGGGACCTGGTGCGCGCCGCTGCCGGTGGTCTCGATCACCGACTCGGGCGGCCGGCCGGTCGAGGCCGCCAAGCCGGACTGCCGACAGGTGCTCGATGCCGACGTGGCGCGGGCGGCCACCGACGCGGCCCGTTGCCCGGTCGGCGACCAGTCGATGTACGGGCGCTGCGACGGCGCCACCGCTCCCGGCTTGCGGGCGAAGCTCGGCCGTCCGGTGGCGGGCAAGACCGGCAGCTCGGAACGGTACGAGACGGAGACGGTGGTGGCGTTCACTCCGCAGCTCGCGGTCGCCTCGATGGCCGCGAACCCGGACGATCCCCGGGACGCGGTCGGTCAGGCGGTGCAGGCCCAGATGGTGGACGCCGTCGGTGAGGTGCTCGCCTTCGCCCTACGCGACCAACCGGTCCGCGACTTCGTCCCGCCGAGCGAACGAACCGCCTTCCAAACCCAACCCCAAGCTGGCAACTAACCCCAACCCCCACCCCCCACCCACCCACCCCACCCCACCCCACTCGCCGATCTTGCACTTCCTGCCGTGACAAAAGGTGTCGAGGTCCGCAAATCGGCAACACAAAGTGCAAGATCGCGGGGAGCGGGGAGCGGGGAGCGGGGAGCGGGGAGCGGCGAGCGGGGAGCGGGGAGCGGGGCGGTCAGTGGGTCTGCTCGGCGTTGCGGGCTATGTTGCGGGCCATTCCGCCGAAGACCACGGTGTGGAACGGGGCCACCGACTTCCAGTAGGCGTGCCCGGCCAGGCCGCGGGGCAGGAAGACCGCGCGTTGCTGGTAGCGGCTGCGGCCGTCGTCGGTCGGCTGCACCCGCATCTCCAGCCAGGCCCGGCCGGGTAGCCGCATCTCGGCGCGCAGTCGCAGCAACTCGCCCGGGACGATCTCCTCGACCCGCCAGAAGTCCAGCGCCTCGCCGACCTGGAGGTGGTGCGGGTCACGTCGGCCCCGGCGCAGCCCAACCCCGCCGACCAGCCGGTCCAGCCAGCCGCGGATCGACCAGGCGAGGGGGAACGAGTACCAGCCGTGTTCGCCGCCGACGCCCTCGACGACCCGCCACAACGCCGCGGGCGACGCGTCCACCGCCCGCTCCCGGACGTCGGTGTAGGCGCTGCCACCGGACCACACCGGGTCGGTGGGCAGCGGCTCGGCGGGTGCGTCCGGGCCGCTCGCGTTCGACCAGCGGGTCTCTACCTGGGCGTCGCGCACCTTGGCCAGCGCCAGCGCCACCGCGTCGTCGAAGCCGGTCAGCCCGCCCGGCGGGTCGGGGACGTAGCGGGCGATGTCGTGTTCGTCCGCGACCGCCTCCTGGATCAGGCTCTCCACCAGCGGGCGGGCGATGGCGTTCGGCACCGGGGTGATGAAGCCGACCCAGTGCGAGGAGAGCGACGGGGTGAGCGCCCGGACCGGCACGATGATCCGTTTGCGCAGGCCGGCCACCCGGGCGTAGCGCTGCATCATCTCGCGGAACGTGAGCACGTCCGGCCCACCGATGTCGAATCCCCGGTTGACGTCCGCCGGCAGCGCGGCGCAGCCGACCAGGTAGTTCAGCACGTCGCGGACGGCGATCGGCTGGATCCGGTTGCGGACCCAGCGCGGCGTGACCATGGCGGGCAGTCGCTCGGTCAGGTACCGCAGCATCTCGAACGACGCCGAACCGGAGCCGATGATCACCGCGGCCCGGAGCACCGCCGTGGGCACGCCGCTGCCCAGCAGGATCCGGCCCACCTCCGCCCGGGAGCGCAGGTGCGGCGAGGGGGCCGCGTCGGTCGCCGGCAGCGGGCCGCCCAGGTAGACGATCCGCCGTACGCCGGCCGCCCGTGCCGCCGCCGCGAAATTCGTCGCCGCCGCCCGGTCGACCGCCTCGAAGTCGGACCGGCCCAGCGAGTGCACCAGGAAGTACGCCACGTCCACGTCGGCGAACGCGGCGGCCAGCGTCTCCGGTCGGCTGAGGTCTCCCTCGACGATCTCGGCCGCCGAGGCCCAGGGCACGTCGCGCAGCCGCACCGCCTTACGGGCGAGGCAGCGCACGGTGTACCCGTCGGCGAGCAGCAGCGGCGTCAGCCGCCCGCCGATATAGCCGGTAGCTCCGGTGACGAGGCATCTCACAGGTCCCAGTCTGCTGCCCCCTAGACTCGTTCGCTGTGGAGACCGAGACGAGCACCTTCTGGGGGCCGGATTTCGCGCAGCTCAGGGCCACCGACCCGGAGATCGCCGGGGTGGTCCTCGGCGAGTTGGACCGGTTGCGGGGCGGCCTGCAGCTCATCGCCAGCGAGAACCTGACCTCGCCGGCGGTGCTGGCCGCGCTCGGCTCGACGCTGACCAACAAGTACGCCGAGGGTTACCCGGGCCGGCGCTACTACGGCGGCTGCGCCGAGGTGGACCGGGCCGAGGAGATCGGCATCGCCCGGGCCAAGGAGCTCTTCGGGGCCGAGCACGCCAACCTCCAGCCCCACTCCGGGGCCAGCGCCAACCTGGCCGCGTACGCCGCGCTGGTGCAGCCGGGGGACACGGTACTGGCGATGGACCTGCCGCACGGCGGGCACCTCACCCACGGCAGCCGGGTGAACTTCTCCGGCAAGTGGTTCCACCCGGTCGGCTACCCGGTGCGGCCGGACACCGAGCAGATCGACTACGACGAGGTACGGGACCTGGCGCGGGCGCACCGACCCAAGCTGATCATCTGTGGGGCCACGGCGTACCCGCGCCTGATCGACTTCGCCCGGTTCCGGGAGATCGCCGACGAGGTCGGCGCGTACCTGATGGTGGACGCCGCGCACTTCATCGGCCTGGTCGCCGGTCGGGCGATCCCGTCCCCGGTGCCGTACGCCGACGTCGTCTGCGCCACCACCCACAAGGTGCTGCGCGGCCCGCGCGGCGGCATGATCCTGTGCCGCGAGTCGCTGGCCCAGCGGATCGACAAGGCGGTCTTCCCGTTCACCCAGGGTGGCCCGCTGATGCACGCGGTCGCGGCCAAGGCGGTCGCGCTGCGCGAGGCCGCCCAGCCGGAGTTCCAGACGTACGCCCGACAGGTGGTCAGCAACGCCCAGGCGCTCGCCGCCGGGCTGGCCGACGAGGGGATGCGCCCGGTGTCCGGTGGCACCGACACCCACCTCGCACTGATCGACCTGCGGGAGCTGGGGGTGACCGGCACCGAGGCCGAGCGACGCTGCGACGCCGCGTCGATCACCCTGAACAAGAACGCCATCCCGTACGACCCACAGCCGCCGATGGTGGCCTCCGGCATCCGGGTGGGCACCCCGAGCGTCACCACCCAGGGGATGCGTGAGGGGGAGCTACGCCAGGTGGCGACCCTGATCGCCCGTGCGGTGCGCACCGATCCCGGCGCTCCGGGCGGGGCCGACGAGCTGACCCGGCTCGGTGCCGAGGTGTCCGAGCTGGTCGCGGCGTTCCCGGCGTACCCCCGTGGCTGAGCCCGGGGTGGTCGAGCCGGGCACCGACCGGCGGTGGCGGCTGCGGCACCTCCCGGTGCTGCTGGCCGCGTCGGCGGCGCTCGCCGCGGTCGCCGCCGTGGTGGGTGGGGTGACCGGCGGTGTGACGGCCGCGCTCGGCGCGGCGGCCGGCGTGGGCGTCACGGTGCTCAGCTACACCCTCACCACGGTGGTGCTGGCCCGGGCGGATCAGATCAACCCGCAGTTGCTGCTGCCGCTCGGCCTGGGCCTGTACGTGCTGAAGTTCAGCCTGCTGGGTGTGGTGCTGGTGGCGGTGGCGTCGACCGGTTGGCCCGGGTTGATCCCTCTCTGCCTCGGCATCGTCGCCGGGGTGGCAGTGTGGACGGCGGTGCACATCTGGTGGCTGACCACGGTGCACGCCCGCCGGGCGCACAGCTGACCTGGCGGTCGTCCCACCCTTCGGACGCGCCGAAATGTGTCGGCCTCCGGTCATTTTCCGACGGGCGGAAGGGGAGTAGCGTGCCCACAGACGACGGCGCCCACGAGAAGCCCACACAACGACGGTTGTGCGGGGGGTGAGGCACAGCCTCGTCTTCCCGGCTGATATCGTTCGCCCCGTCATGGCTGGTGACCAAACCCCCCGTCCCGCCGGCGAACCGGACGATATTCCGTCCGGCGCCGGTCAGGGTTGGACCGCGCTCAGCTACCTCATCGGAGGAATGCTCGTGTGGGGTTTCATCGGCTGGCTGGTTGACCAGTGGCTCGACACCGGCGGCGTCGCCACCGGGATCGGCGTCGTGCTCGGTATGGCCGGGGGAATCATCCTCGTCGTCCGCCGGCTCGGCACGCCTACTTAGGAAGGGACGCGGTGTTCGGACAGGCGAACGTTCTGGCAGCGGGCCAGGCGGCATTCCCACCCACGGTGGAGGACTTCTACCTGCCCAGCATCCTGCCCTGGGGTGTGGAGAATTCCTACTGGGTCACCAAGATCACGGCGATGGTCTGGATCGCGGTCGGCGTCCTGATCATCTTCTTCCTGGCGAGCTACCGGAACCCGCAGCTGGTGCCGACCAAGAAGCAGTGGTTCGCCGAGTCGATCTACGGCTTCGTGCGCAACAACATCGCGGTCGACATGATCGGTCACCAGGGTGTGCGGTTCGCCCCCTACTTCACGACGCTGTTCTGCTTCGTGCTGCTGACGAACGCGTTCGCGATCATCCCGCTCTTCCAGATCTCGCCGAACTCGCACATCGCCTTCCCGGCGATCCTCGCGATCATCAGCTACGTGCTGTTCAACTACATCGGCATCAAGAAGCACGGCTTCGTCAAATACTTCAAGAACTCGTTGATCCCGCCGGCACCCTGGTACATCCTGCCGCTGCTGATCCCGATCGAGCTCTTCTCGACCTTCATCGTTCGGCCGTTCTCGCTGGCCGTGCGTCTCTTTGCGAACATGTTCGCCGGTCACATGCTCCTGCTGGTCTTCACGCTCGGCGGCTTCGCGATGCTGAGCGCCAACGCCTGGCTGGCCCCGGTCTCGGTGCTCTCCTGGGTGATGACCATCGCGCTCACCTTCCTGGAGTTCCTGGTGATCGTCCTGCAGGCCTACGTCTTCACCGTCCTCACCGCCAGCTACGTGCAGGGCGCGCTCGCCGAAGAGCACTGATCCACCCGCACCATCCGTTGTCGTCCCGCGTGAGAGTCACGCGTGATAACCAGGAGGAACCACACCAATGGACGCTAGCGTTCTCGCCGAGGTCACCGGTAGCACCGCTGCCATCGGCTACGGTCTCGCCGCCATCGGCCCGGGCATCGGCGTTGGCCTGGTCTTCGCTGCCTACATCCAGTCGACCGCCCGCCAGCCGGAGTCGTCGCGCATGACCCTGCCGTACGTCTGGATCGGCTTCGCCGTCATCGAGGCGCTCGCGCTGCTGGGCATCGCCTTCGGCTTCATCTGGGCCGGCTCTCCCGCCAGCTGATCCCGCCCTTTCTGACCGGGAGGTAACCATGCTTTTCCTCGCCGCTGAGGGTGGTGAGTCGACCCACAACCCGATCATCCCGCTCTGGCAGGAGATCGTGGTCGGCTCGGTCGCCTTCGCCGTGCTCTGCTTCGTGCTGATGAAGTTCGTCTTCCCGCGCATGGAGCAGACGTTCCAGGCTCGGGTCGACGCGATCGAGGGCGGCATCAAGCGCGCCGAGGCCGCCCAGGCCGAGGCGAACCAGCTGCTCGAGCAGTACCGTGCCCAGCTCGCTGAGGCCCGGACCGACGCCGCCAAAATCCGTGACGACGCGCGGGCCGACGCCGAGGGCATCCGGCAGGACATCCTCGCCAAGGCGCGGGAAGAGTCCGACCGGGTCATCCAGGCGGGCAAGGACGCGCTCGCCGCCGAGCGGGCCACCATCGTGCGTGAGCTGCGCGCGGAGGTCGGCACGATCGCGGTGGACCTGGCCAGCAAGATCGTTGGCGAGTCGCTGGCCGACGAGGCGCGGCGTAAGGGCACCGTGGACCGGTTCCTGAACGGTCTCGAGAGCACGGGGGCCCGCTGATGCAGGCCGCCAGCCGGGAGTCGTACAAGGTCGGGGCCGAGCATCTCGACGCGTACGTCCGCGGCAATGACGCGGTCGCGGTGGCACACACCGCGAACGACCTGCTCGCCGTCGGCGGGCTGCTGCGACGGGAGCCGCGGCTGCGCCGGGCGCTCTCGGACCCGGCCCGATCCGGCGCGGACCGCGCCGACCTGCTCGGCGGGATGCTGCGCGGCAAGGTCGGCGACGGTGCGCTCGAGCTGCTCGCCGCGCTGGTGTCCGGCCGCTGGTCGGCGCCGTCGGAGCTGCTCGACGCCGTCGAGCGACTCGGTGTGGAAGCGGTGCTGGCCAGCACCGAGGCCGCCGGTGACCTGGGCGAGGTCGAGGACGAGCTGTTCCGCTTCGGGCAGGTCGTCGCCAACGAGCCCGAGCTTTCGGCGGTGCTGTCCAACTCCGCGGCACCGGTGGACCAGCGCGGGGTCCTGGTCGGCCAGCTGCTGGCCGGCAAGACCCGCCTGGCCACCGTTCGCCTCATCGAGGTGGCGCTGTCCGGCTTCGGGGGGCGTTCCTTCAGCGGATCGCTCACCCGGCTCGTGGAACTCGCCGCCGAACGGCGGGACCGTCAGGTGGCGTACGTCACCGTGGCGGCCCCGTTGAGTGACGAGGAGGAGCGCCGGCTGGGTGCGAGCCTCGCTGCGATATACGGTCGAGAGGTCTCCGTCAAGCAGACGGTGGACCCCCACGTCCTGGGTGGCGTGAGCGTGCGGGTCGGCTCCGACCTGTACGACGGCACCATCCTGCGCCGCCTCAACGAGACCCGCAACGCGCTCGCGAAGCGCTGATCGGCTCGCCGTCCAGCGGCTGAGCGGCTCCGCCGCCCAGCGTTGGGGCGGCTCCGCCGCTCAGCGCTCGGATTGACAGACGCCATTCGGACCGGTCGGTACTAGGTATCCCGGGCCCCTGAATTTTAAGGAAGCAGAGGATGGCCGAGCTGACCATCTCGACGGAGGAGATCCGCGGCGCCCTGGAGCGCTACGTCTCTTCCTACTCGTCCGACGTCTCCCGCGAGGAGGTCGGCACCGTCGCCGACACCGGTGACGGTATCGCCCACGTCGAGGGCCTGCCTTCGACCATGACCAACGAGCTCCTGGAGTTCGAGGACGGCACGCTCGGCGTGGCGTTGAACCTCGACGTCCGGGAGATCGGCGTCGTCGTTCTCGGTGACTCCGCCAAGCTCGAGGAAGGGCAGCGCGTCAAGCGCACCGAGCGGGTTCTCTCCGTTCCGGTCGGCGACGCCTTCCTCGGTCGCGTGGTCAACGCGCTCGGCGATCCGATCGACGCGCTCGGCGACATCGCCAACGAGGGCTTCCGCGAGCTGGAGCTGCAGGCTCCGAACGTGATGTCCCGGCAGTCCGTCGACGAGCCGCTGCAGACCGGCATCAAGGCCATCGACGCGATGACCCCGATCGGTCGGGGTCAGCGGCAGCTGATCATCGGTGACCGGAAGACCGGTAAGACCACGGTCGCTCTGGACGCCATCCTCAACCAGCGGGACAACTGGCGCACCGGCGACCCGAAGAAGCAGGTTCGCTGCATCTACGTCGCCATCGGCCAGAAGGCCTCCACGATCGCCTCCATCAAGGGGCAGCTCGAGGAGGCGGGCGCGATGGAGTACACCACCATCGTCGCCTCGCCGGCCTCCGACCCGGCTGGCTTCAAGTACCTCGCCCCGTACACCGGCTCGTCCATCGGGCAGCACTGGATGTACGGCGGCAAGCACGTCCTGATCGTCTTCGACGACCTGAGCAAGCAGGCCGAGGCGTACCGCGCCGTGTCGCTGCTGCTGCGTCGCCCGCCGGGCCGTGAGGCGTACCCGGGTGACGTCTTCTACCTGCACTCCCGCCTGCTGGAGCGCTGCGCGAAGCTCTCCGACGAGCTGGGTGGCGGCTCGATGACCGGTCTGCCGATCATCGAGACGAAGGCCAACGACATCTCGGCCTTCATCCCGACCAACGTCATCTCGATCACCGACGGCCAGATCTTCCTGGAGACCGACCTGTTCAACCAGGGCGTCCGTCCGGCGATCAACGTCGGTACCTCGGTCTCCCGGGTCGGTGGCGCCGCGCAGGTGAAGCCGATGAAGAAGGTCGCCGGTTCGCTGCGGCTCAACCTGGCCCAGTACCGCGAGCTGGAGGCGTTCGCCGCCTTCGCCTCCGACCTGGACCGGGCCTCCCGCGCCCAGCTGGACCGCGGTTCGCGTCTGGTCGAGCTGCTCAAGCAGCCGAACTACTCGCCGTTCCCGGTGCAGGAGCAGGTCGTCTCGGTCTGGGCCGGCACCGAGGGCAAGCTGGACGACGTTCCGGTCGGTGAGGTGCGGCGCTTCGAGTCGGAGTTCCTCCAGTACCTGCGGCACAAGCACCAGGGTGTGCTGGCCGGCATCGCCGACAACCAGTGGAACGATGACATCATCGGCTCCCTGGACAGCGCGATCGCCGAGTTCAAGCAGGTCTTCCTCAACAAGGACGAGGAGCGTCGGGTCAACGACGCGCCGGCCGCGCCGCTTGAGGGCGACGAGAACCGCGAGACGGTGACCCGCTTCCGCGACGGCGCGACCGACCGCCCGGCCGAGAGCTGATCCCATGGCGGCCCAGGTACGCGTTCTTCGTCAACGGATCCGCTCGGCGAAGTCGATGAAGAAGATCACCAAGGCGATGGAGCTCGTGGCGACGAGCCGGATCGCCAAGGCTCAGGCCCGGGTGCAGGCGTCCCTGCCGTACGCCCAGGCCATCACCGGTGTGCTCACGGCGCTGGCGTCCAACGCGCGGATCGACCACCCGCTGCTCACCCCGCGCGAGCGGGTGCGGCGGGCTGGCGTCCTGTTGGTCACCAGCGACCGTGGCCTGGCCGGCGGTTACAGCTCCAACGCGATCAGGATGGCCGAGTCGCTGATCGCGCGGCTCAATGCGGACGGCAAGGAGCCGGTGCTCTACGTCATCGGGCGTAAGGGCGTCGGGTTCTACCGGTTCCGCGACCGGCCGATCGAGGCGAACTGGACCGGGTTCAGCGAGCAGCCGTCGTTCGAGGACGCCCGTACCGTTGGTGAGACGCTGATCAAGGCGTTCACGGCCGGTGCGGACGACGCCGACGGCGGCGCCGGAGCGGACGGGGTGCTCGGCGTCGACGAGTTGCACATCGTCTACACCGAGTTCCACTCGCTCATGACGCAGAGCCCGGTGACCAAGGTCATCGGACCGATGCAGGTGGAGGACCGGCCGCGCTCCGAGGGGTTGCTGCCGGCGTACGAGTTCGAGCCGGAGGCGGAGGCGCTGCTCGACGCGCTCCTGCCGAGGTACATCAACACGCGGATCTACGCGGCGTTGATCGAATCGGCGGCGAGTGAGTCGGCGTCGCGTCGGCGGGCGATGAAGAGCGCCACCGACAACGCCGAAGAGATGATCGAGAAGTACACGCGCGAGATGAACTCGGCTCGCCAGGCCGGGATCACCCAGGAGATCAGCGAGATCGTCGGCGGCGCCAACGCGCTGGCCGCGTCGGGAAGTGAAGTGTGATGACTGCACCAGTAGAGACCAAGACGGCCACGGGTCGCGTGGTCCGGGTCATCGGCCCGGTCGTCGACGCCGAGTTCCCGCGCGACGCCATGCCGCCCCTGTTCAACGCCTTGAACGTGAAGGTGAACCTGTCCGGCGGTGAGAAGACGCTGACCCTGGAGGTCGCCCAGCACCTGGGTGACAACCTGGTCCGTGCCATCTCGATGCAGCCGACCGACGGCCTGGTCCGTGGCGCCGAGGTGCGCGACCGCGGCGAGCCGATCACCGTGCCGGTGGGCGACGCGGTCAAGGGCCACGTGTTCAACGCGATCGGCGAGGTGCTCAACCTCAAAGAGGGCGAGACCCTGACCCCGGACGACCACTGGGGTATCCACCGCAAGGCCCCGGCCTTCGCGGACCTGGAGCCGAAGACCGAGATGCTGGAGACCGGCATCAAGGTCATCGACCTGCTCGCCCCGTACGTCAAGGGCGGCAAGATCGGCCTGTTCGGCGGCGCGGGCGTGGGCAAGACGGTGCTCATCCAGGAGATGATCACCCGGGTTGCCCGTAACTTCGGTGGTACCTCGGTGTTCGCCGGCGTGGGTGAGCGCACCCGTGAGGGCAACGACCTCATCGCCGAGATGACCGAGTCCGGCGTCATCGACAAGACCGCGCTGGTCTACGGCCAGATGGACGAGCCGCCGGGCACCCGGCTGCGGGTGGCGCTCTCGGCGCTGACCATGGCCGAGTACTTCCGGGACGTGAAGAAGCAGGAGGTGCTGCTCTTCATCGACAACATCTTCCGCTTCACGCAGGCCGGTTCGGAGGTGTCCACCCTGCTCGGCCGTATGCCGAGCGCCGTGGGTTACCAGCCGACCCTCGCCGACGAGATGGGCGAGCTCCAGGAGCGGATCACCTCGGTCCGGGGCCAGGCCATCACCTCCATGCAGGCGATCTACGTGCCGGCGGACGACTACACCGACCCCGCCCCGGCCACCACGTTCGCCCACCTGGACGCGACCACCAACCTGGAGCGGTCGATCTCCGACAAGGGCATCTACCCGGCCGTGGACCCGCTGGCGTCCTCGTCCCGGATCCTCGCCCCGGAGTTCGTCGGCAACGAGCACTTCCAGGTGGCCACCGAGGTGAAGCGGATCCTGCAGCGCTACCGCGACCTGCAGGACATCATCGCCATCCTCGGTATCGAGGAGCTCTCCGAGGAAGACAAGATCACCGTGCAGCGCGCGCGGCGGATCGAGCGCTTCCTCTCGCAGAACACCTACGCGGCGGAGCAGTTCACCGGCGTGCCGGGCTCGACGGTCCCGATCAAGGAGACCATCGAGGCGTTCCGGAAGATCAGCGAGGGTGAGTACGATCACTTCCCCGAGCAGGCGTTCTTCATGTGCGGCGGTCTCGAGGACCTGGAGCGCAAGGCTGAGGAGCTGATGAAGGCCTGACCAGCCCTCATTCGACCCGTAGCAAAAAGACTGCCCCGGCAATGCCGGGGCAGTCTTTTGTTCATGTTCGCGCCTTACCATCGTCGCGGTCCGTTACTCGTGGTCGTCACTCCCGAGGCTCCCGAGCTACGGTTCGTTCCGCGCTCACCTGAACGAGCGTTGATCTTTGCAACCTTTCGACGACGTGCGCCCGTCTTCCTCGTCGTGGGCGTAACGAACGGAGATGCTCGTGGGTAAGGCCGGCAAGAGTGGCCGCAAGCCGTCCATCTGGCGAGGTGTGCCGCGATGGGCCAAGATCTGCACGGTGTTCGGCACCGTGCTGACCGTGCTCAGCGGCGCCGTGCTGGTCGGCACCGAGGTGCTCATGGCCCGCTACGAGGGGTCCGTCGGCAAGGCCGACCTCTTCGGCGACCAGGCGGCGGGTGCCCAGGCGAAGAAGAGCGACATCAAGGGTCCGCTCAACATCCTGCTCGTCGGCATCGACCCGCGTACGCCGACGGCCGCGCCACTGGCCGACTCGATCATGGTGCTGCACGTGCCGGCATCGATGGACCGGGCCTACCTGTTCTCGCTGCCACGTGACCTCTACGTGCAGATCCCGGCGTTCAAGAAGGCCGACTTTCCGGGCGAGACCACCAAGATCAACGCCGCCATGTCGTTCGGTAGCAAGGTGCCGGGGGCCAACCCCGACGCGGCACGGGGCTTCGAGCTGCTGGCCGCCACCGTGCAGAAGGTGACAGGCATCAAGCGCTTCGACGCCGGCGCGATCATCAACTTCACCGGCTTCCAGAAGATCGTCGACGCCATGGGTGGTGTCGACATGTACATCGAGCGCGACGTGAGGTCCGAGCACAAGCAGCCGGACGGCAAGCCGCGGCCCGGCAACACCCGTGGTGAGGGCTACGTCGGCCCGCAGGCCCTCTACAAGAAGGGCAACCGGCACCTGAGTGGGTGGCAGGCGCTGGACTACGTTCGGCAGCGCTACCCGAAGAACGGCGTCCCGGATTCCGACTACGGCCGGCAGCGCCACCAGCAGCAGTTCGTCAAGGCCATGGTCGGCCAGGCGTTCAGCGCCGACGTGGTGTCCAACCCGATCAAGCTGGACAAGGTGCTCCGCGCCGCCGGCCAGTCGCTGATCTTCAATGGTCGGGGTAACAGCGTGGTCGACTTCGGGCTCGCCCTGAAGGACATCCGCCCGAACACCATCGAGATGATCAAGCTCCCCGGTGGTGGAGTCTTCGACGGTAAGAAATATCTCGGCGAGCAGTTCCAGGAGGGCGTCCCGGACTTCTTCGACGCCCTGCACAACGAGCAACTCGACCCGTTCCTGCTCGAGCACCCGGAATTCGTCAACAAGGGCAAGTAGCACAAGGGCAAGTAGTCAGGGCGACGTTGTCCCCACCCGCGTTGGGCGGGCCACGTCGTCAGGCTAGACTTTCGGCAATCCGTAGCCGCAGCAAGGAGACAGCGTGGCACAGCAGCTTCACGTCGAGCTCGTCGCCGTCGAGGAGAAGGTCTGGTCCGGTGACGCCGAGATGGTCGTCGCCCGGACGACCGAGGGCGAGCTCGGTGTCCTGCCGGGGCACGCGCCGCTGCTCGGCCAACTCGCCGAGCCCGGCCAGGTCCGCATCAAGCTCGCCGGCGGTGAGCAGGTCGCCTACGAGGTGGCCGGCGGCTTCCTCTCGGTGAGCGCCGACGGTGTCACCGTGCTGGCCGAGAGCGCAACCCCGGTCTCCGCGCAGAGCCGCTGAGCCACACCGGGGATGGAGATCGTCGAAGGATTCGGAATCGGCGTTGTCGTCATCCTCGGCGCGCTTCTGATCCTCTTCGTCCGGCGAGCTCTGGTCACCCGCAGCGGTGGCATCATCCGGCTCAGCGTCCGGGTCTCCACCATGCTCGACGGCCGCGGCTGGTCGCCCGGCTTCGGCCGATTCGCCGGTGACGAGCTGCGCTGGTACCGAATGTTCAGCTTCGCGATCCGGCCCAAGCGGGTGCTCTCCCGCAAGGGGCTGGCCGTGGAGCGCCGCCGGTTGCCCGAAGGTCAGGAACGGTTCTCCATGCCGGCCGACTGGGTGATCCTCCGCTGTACCAGTAACCACGCACCGGTGGAGATCGCCATGGCGCGATCGACCGTGACCGGTTTCCTCTCCTGGCTCGAGGCCGCCCCTCCGGGGGCGGTCTCGCCGCGTATGGCCTCCCAGGACTGGCCGGCTGCCTGAGTCGTCCTGGTCGCTCTTGCTGGGTTTCCGGGGGAGCCCGCCCGGCTCCGGGCGGTCAGGCTTGATCCCTGCGCCGGGCGGGCTCCCCCGGAAACCCGTCGTTGCCACTGTGCGTCGTTCCGGCGCGGTTTCTCTCACCTGCCGTTACCGACTCAGCTGAGTCCCGCCCTCTCGGTGGTCGGGTGCCGCCCGGTCGTGTCGTCCCGTCGATCAAGGCGCTGGTCAGGTTGGCTTGCTGAGGAGTCGGCCTTGGCTACGCGTGGTGGCGGGCAGAGTGGGAACCCACACCTCGACGTGGTGCGGAGCGCCGACGTTCAGCGCTTGCCGCCCGGCACCCATAGCACATCTCCTGCCGGATTTGCCGTTCTTGACAGGATAAAGAGCAGATCGGAGAGCCGGTTGAGATACTTTGCCGGGAGCGTGCTGGTTCGTTCCGGATCGTGGCTGACCAGCGCCCACGCTGCCCGTTCGGCACGCCGGGCGACGGTCCGCGCCACGTGCAGCAGCGCCGCGCCTGCGGTGCCGCCGGGGAGGATGAAGGAGTCGAGCTTGCTCAGGCGTGCGTTGTACTCGTCGCACCAGCCCTCCAGGCGCTCGACGTACTCCTCGGTCACCCGCAGAGGCGGGTACTTCGGCTCCGGCTCGACCGGGGTTGACAGGTCGGCGCCGACGTCGAACAGGTCGTTCTGCACCGACCCCAGCACGCCGCGAAGCTCCTCGTCGAGGTTCCCCAGCGCGAGCGCGACGCCGAGCGCCGCGTTGCACTCGTCGACATCCGCGTACGCGGCGATCCGCGGATCGGTCTTCGGCACCTGCTCGTTGTTGCTCAGCCTGGTCATGCCGGCGTCGCCGGCCTTGGTGTAGATGCGCGTGAGGTGGACGGCCATGACGCACAGCCTACGGATTCCCGACCTGACGATCCCGGCGCGGCCGGACAGCACCGCCGGCTGGCCGCTGGTGGTGGGTCCCGGCGACGCCGGCGATCCGGCGGTCAACGATGTCGACGTCATCCGGGTCCACGGTGACGCCCGGCTGGCCGGAACCGTGCACGTGGTGGGTGCCAAGAACTCGGCGTTGAAGCTGATGGCCGCGGCGCTGCTCGCGCCGGGCCGCAGCGTGATCACCAACGTCCCCCGGATCACCGACATCGCGATCATGGGGGAGGTGCTGCGTCGGCTGGGCTGCGACGTCCAGTTCGACGCGGACGACCCGGTCGACCCGATGGTCGCCCGGGGCGGCGTGGCCCGGTCCCGGTCGGTGACGATCGACGTGCCCGAACAGCCGGGCGCGGAGGCCGACTACGACCTGGTCCGACGGTTGCGCGCGTCGATCTGCGTGCTCGGCCCACTGCTGGCCCGTCGGGGGTACGTGCGGGTGGCCCATCCCGGCGGCGACGCGATCGGGTCGCGGGGGTTGGACATGCACATCTCCGGGCTGACCCGGATGGGCGCGGAGATCTCCGGTGAGCACGGGTTCGTCATCGCCTCCGCCCCGCACGGGCTACGCGGCGCGGACATCGTGCTGGATTTCCCCAGCGTCGGCGCGACCGAGAACCTGGTGATGGCGGCGGTGCTGGCCCAGGGCACCACGATGATCGACAACGCGGCCCGGGAGCCGGAGATCGTCGACATCTGCACGATGCTCAGCCAGATGGGCGCGCGCATCGTCGGCGCGGGCACGTCCACCTTGCGGATCACCGGCGTGCCCGGTCTGCGTCCGGTGCGTCACGCCACGGTGGGGGACCGGATCGTCGCCGGCACCTGGGCGTTCGGCGCGGCGATGACCCGGGGCGACGTGACGGTGACCGGGCTGGACCCGGCCTTCCTGGAGGTCGCCCTGGACAAGGTGGTGGCCGCCGGCGGGCTGGTGGAGACCCGGGGGGACGGCTTCCGCGTACGGATGGACGAGCGGCCCCGGGCGGTGGACGTGGTGACGCTGCCGTACCCCGGCTTCGCCACCGACCTGCTGCCGATGGCGATCGGCCTGGCGGCCGTCAGTGACGGCGCCTCTTTGATCACCGAGAACATCTTCGACGGACGGTTCATGTTCGCCAACGAGATGATGCGGCTCGGCGCGGACATCAAGACCGACGGGCATCACGCGGTGGTCCGGGGACGGGACCGGCTCTCCGGCGCCCCCGTGCGGGCCACCGACATCCGGGCCGGAGCAGGGTTGATCATCGCCGGGCTCTGCGCCAAGGGGTTCACCGAGGTCTCCCACGTGCACCACGTCGACCGGGGCTACCCGGACTTCGTGGCCGACCTGCGGGCGCTCGGGGTGGCGGTCGAGCGGGGCACCACGCCGGAGGAGCCGGCACTGGAGATCTGAGGCCGGGCGCCGCGATCCGGCCCGACCGCCACTTAGCCATCGTTCAGGCTCGCCGACTAGGGTGCAGGCAGGCACTCAATCGCAGCGAGGGAGAAGTAGATGGCGGGTCGACTCGCGGTCGTCGGGGCCGGGTTGATGGGTTCCGGCATCGCCCAGGTGGCGGCGCAGGCGGGCTGGCAGGTGACGCTGCGCGACCTGGACGACGCGGCCACCACACGGGGTCTGGGCGGCATTCGGAAGTCACTGGAGAAGTTCGCCGAGAAGGGCAGGATCGAGGCGTCCGAGGTCGAGGCGACGCTGGCGCGGATCACCCCGACCACCGACCTGGAGGCGGCGGCCGACGCGGACATCGTGGTCGAGGCGGTCTTCGAGCGGCTGGAGATCAAGCACGAGGTGTTCCGCGCCCTGGACAAGATCTGCAAGTCGGACGCGGTGCTCGCCACCAACACCTCGGCCATCCCGGTCACCCAGATCGCCGCGGTGACCGAGCGGCCCGAGGCGGTCGTCGGCACCCACTTCTTCTCCCCGGTGCCGATGATGCAGCTCTGCGAGCTGGTGCGCGGTTACAAGACCAGCGACGCCACGCTGGGCACGGCGCGGGCCTTCGCCGAGGAGATCGGCAAGACGGTGGTCGTGGTCAACCGGGACATCGCCGGCTTCGTCACGACCCGACTGATCTCCGCCCTGGTGATGGAGGCGGTCAAGCTGGTGGAGTCCGGCGTGGTGTCCGCGGAGGACCTGGACACCGCCTGCCGGCTGGGCTTCGGGCACGCGATGGGCCCGCTGGCCACCACCGACCTGACCGGGGTGGACGTGCTGTTGCACGCCTCGAAGAACATCTACACCGACACCGCCGACGAGAAGTTCTTTCCGCCGGAGCTGCTCCAGCGGATGGTCACCGCCGGCGACCTGGGCCGCAAGACCGGCAAGGGCTTCTACACGTACTGAGTTGTGGCGGCCGGGGCGGCGTCCGCCCCGGCCGGCCGCTCAGCCGTCGCGCTTGGTGGTCCAGCGGAAGGTGGTCAGGCAGAGCACCACGCCGATCACGCACCACAGGCCCAGCACCACCGCCACCCGGCCCAGCTCGAACGAGCCGCCCGGCTCCTGGGCGCCGAAGCTCTCCGGCAGGAACACCGACCGCAGCCCCTGGCACATCCACTTGAGCGGGAACAGCGCCGCCACCTGCTGCATCCAGGTGGGCAGGTCGGTGAAGACGAAGAACACCCCGGAGATGAACTGGAGCACCAGGGCGACCGGGGTGACCACCGCCGAGCCGCTGCGGGCGGTGCGGGCCAGCGACGAGATCGCGATGCCGCACAGGGTGCACGCGGTCACCCCGAGCACGGCGACCCAGCCGAAGGTGAACCACTTCCCGGCCGTACCCGGCAGGTCGAGGTCGAACAGCGCCACCGCGACGGCCAGCAGCAGCGCGGTCTCGGCGATACCGATCGCCACCACCATGATCACCTTGCCGGCGAACCAGACCCACTTCGGCATCGGCGTGCCCCGGTAGCGCTTCAGCACGCCCCGGTCCCGCTCGATCGGGATCCAGATGCCGAGGTTCTGGAAGCTCACCGTCATCAGGCCGGTCGCGATCATGCCGGTGATGAAGTACTGGGTGAACTTGACCCCGCCGCCGATCGTCCCGCCGAAGATCGACGCGAAGATCAGGATCATGATGATGGGGAAGCCCATCGTGAAGACCACGGACTCCCGGCTGCGCAGGAACTGGGTGATCTCCAGCCGGCCCTGGCGCAGGGCGAGCGCGCCGGCACCCGGCCGGCGGCCCGGGGTGGCGGCGACCGGTGTCGGCGGCTTCGTCGTGGTCGTCATCGCGCGTGTCCGATCATGGTGAGGTAGACGTCCTCCAGGGTCGGCCGGGTCACCGTGAGCCCGGGGACCTCGCCGCCGTAACGCGCCGCGAGGTCGGCCACGAAGGCCGTCGGCGTCGCGCTCTGCGCGCTCTCCAGCGCCCCTTCCGGGGTACGCCAGGAGACGGTGGCCAGGGCCTCCTGCCGGTTGCCCAGCCGGTTGGGGGCGGCCACCTCGACCAGCCGGCCGCCGGCGATCACACCGACCCGGTCGGCGAGGGCCTCGGCCTCGTCCAGGTAGTGGGTGGTGAGCACGATTGTGGTGCCGGCCGCGGCGAGGTCGCGGATCAGCTCCCAGAACTCGCGGCGGGCCTCCGGGTCGAAGCCGGTCGTCGGCTCGTCGAGGAAGAGCAGCTCGGGACGGCCGATGATGCCCAGGGCCACGTCCAGGCGGCGACGCTGCCCGCCGGAGAGGCTGTGCGTACGGGCTTTCGCCTTGTCGGCCAGCCCGACCCGCTCGATCACCTTGGCCGGGTCGTCCGCGTCGGGGTAGAAGCCGGAGAAGTGCCGGATCACCTCGCCCACGGTCAGCTCGTCGAACTCGCCGGTGCCCTGGAGCACGATGCCGACCCGGGACCGCCAGTCGGCATCAGGTTGGGCCGGATCCACGCCGAGGACGGTGACCTCGCCGGCGTCGCGGCGGCGGTAACCCTCCAGGATCTCCACCGTGGTGGTCTTGCCGGCGCCGTTCGGGCCGAGCAACGCGAACACCTCGCCGCGGTGGACGTCGAGATCCACGCCCGCCACCGCGACGTTGTCGCCGTACGCCTTGCGCAGCCCACGGACGGAGATGGCCAGCTCGTCTTCCATGCCGTCCAGTGTGCGTCCTGACCGGGGTGGCTCGCTGCCCGGGGTGTGGTGGTCAGCCCCACTGCGCGTACTTGACACCCGGACGTCCGCGACATGGACCTGTGTGGTTTTCCACAGTCCCTTTTACTGAACGGTAACTTAGACTCCGGCCATGGATGAGACGCCATCTGCGAGCCGGTTGCCCGAGCGGGACCGCCCGTGGGTGATGCGCACGTACGCCGGCCACTCGTCGGCCGCCGCCACCAACGCGCTCTTCCGCCGCAACCTCGCCAAGGGGCAGACCGGCCTGTCGGTCGCCTTCGACCTGCCCACCCAGACGGGGTACGACCCGGACCATGAACTCGCCGCCGGCGAGGTCGGCCGGGTCGGTGTGCCGGTGGCGCACCTCGGCGACATGCGGGCGCTCTTCGACGGTCTGCCGCTCGCCGACACGAACACCTCGATGACCATCAACGCCCCGGCGATGTGGCTGCTCGCCCTTTACGGCACCGTCGGCCTGGAGCAGGGCGCCGACCTGGCCCGCTGCGCCGGCACGACCCAGAACGACATCATCAAGGAGTACCTGTCCCGGGGCACGTACATCTTCCCGCCGGCCGCGTCGCTGCGGCTCACCGCCGACGTGGTGGCGTACACGCTGCGGGAGATGCCCCGGTGGAACCCGGTCAACATCTGCTCGTACCACCTCCAGGAGGCCGGCGCGACGCCCGTGCAGGAGGTCGGCTTCGCGCTGGCCACCGCGGTCGCCGTGCTCGACGCGGTCCGTGACTCCGGCCAGGTGCCGGCCGAGCGGATGGGCGACGTCGTGCAGCGGATCTCGTTCTTCGTCAACGCCGGGGTGCGCTTCGTCGAGGAGATCGCCAAGATGCGCGCGTTCGGCGTGCTCTGGGACGAGATCACCCGGGACCGGTACGGCGTCACCGACGCCCGGCAACGGCGGTTCCGCTACGGCGTGCAGGTCAACTCGCTCGGCCTCACCGAGGCGCAGCCGGAGAACAACATCCAGCGCATCGTGCTGGAGATGCTCGGCGTGACGATGTCCCGCGACGCCCGCGCCCGCGCGGTCCAACTGCCCGCCTGGAACGAGGCGCTCGGCCTGCCCCGCCCGTGGGACCAGCAGTGGTCGCTACGGATGCAGCAGGTCCTGGCGTACGAGTCGGATCTGCTCGAATATCCCGACCTCTTCGCCGGCTCGCACGTGATGACGGCGCTGGTCGACGAGGTCGTCACCGGGGCGCGGGTCGAGCTGGACAAGGTGCTGGAGCTGGGCGGCGTCGTCGCCGCCGTGGAGACCGGCTACCTCAAGAGCGCGCTGGTCGCGTCGCTGGCCGAACGCCGCCAGCGGATGGAGTCCGGCGCCGACGTGGTGGTCGGCGTCAACCGGTACACCGAGACCGAGTCCTCCCCGCTGACCACCGCCGGTGCGGGCGCCGTCGAGCAGGTCGATCCCGCCGTCGAGGCGGCCGCCACGGACGGCGTACGCCGGTGGCGGGCCGACCGGGACGCGGCCGTCGTCGACGCGGCACTGGCCCGGCTCCGCGCGGACGCCGCGACCACCACCAACCTGATGCCGGCGACCCTGGAGTGCGTGCGGGCCGGGGTGACCACCGGCGAGTGGGCCGGCGCGCTGCGCCAGGTCTTCGGCGAGTACCGGGCGCCGACCGGCCTCGCCGGCGCCACCGGCGGCGGCGGTGAGCCGGGCCTCGTGGCGGTGCGCGAGCGGGTCGCCGCCACCGCGCGGGAGCTGGGCAGCGGCCGGCTGCGGCTGCTGGTCGGCAAACCCGGCCTGGACGGGCACTCCAACGGCGCGGAGCAGATCGCGGTACGCGCCCGCGACGCCGGCTTCGAGGTCGTCTACCAGGGCATCCGGTTGACCGCGGGGCAGATCGTCGCCGCCGCCGTGGAGGAGGACGTGGACCTGGTCGGGCTCTCCGTGCTCTCCGGCTCGCACCTCGCGGCCGTGCCCGCGGTGCTCGACGGGCTGCGCGCCGCCGGCCGGGCGGACCTGCCGGTGGTGGTGGGCGGCATCATCCCGGCCGGTGACGCGGACACCCTCCGGGCGGCCGGGGTCGCCCGGGTCTTCACCCCGAAGGACTTCGCCCTCACCGGCATCATCGACGACCTGGTGACGGTCATCCGTCGCGCCAACGACCTGCCCTGATCGAGCGCTGTCCCGGCCGGTCGCCGGCCGGCGTGGGTCGCCGGTGGGCGTTGGTCAGCGGCCGGCGTAGGTCATGCAGTCGGCCATGTCGTTGTCCGGGCCGACCCGGATGGACGCGGCGTGGCACTCCAACTGCTCGTTGTGCCGGCAGTCGGCACGCTGGCAGGCGCCCACCTGCGCGATCAGGCTCTCCACGCCGCCCCGCACGGGCGACTCGACGAAGGTGTGGCAGTGGGCGTGATCCATGCTGCCAATGGTGATCGCGAAGGCGTGGCAGTCACCCGACCGGTTGTACGCGCACGCGGCGACCACACATTCCTGGACTCGGGGCATCTCCAACGCTGCGGTCATGCCGACCTCCTCTAGGCTCTTGCCCCGATCCTAGGCTTTTGTCGGCCCGGGGAACCCGGTATGGCGGGCCGCCGATCCGCCGCCGATCAAGCCTCAGACGCGGAAGCCGGCGGCGCGGGCGGCCTCTCGTTCGCGGCGTCGTTCGGAACGACGACGGACGAACCAGAAGGTGAAGAAGACCAGGCCGACCAGGAAGACGAGCACCAGCACCGGCAGGATGATCGCCACCAGGGAGACCACCACACTTGTGGCGTCCTCGGCGGTGCTGGCGACCGGGGCGCCGAACCCGGCGGTGGTCGCGTTGATCACCGGGCGGGCCGCGGACTTGAGCAGGTGCACGCCCAGCGCCAGCAGTACGCCGGTGACGACCGGCACCCACTGGTGGGACGAGAAGAAGCTCCCCGGGTCGCTGACCGTCACCGTCTCCGACGAGGAGCCGGCGCCGAAGGCCAGGCCACCGGCGGTGGGTCGGACCACGGTCTGCACCACGTCGTTGATGTGGTCGACCACGGGGACCTTGTCCGCCACCATCTCCACGGCGAGCAGCACGGCCATGATGGCGATGACCCAGCCGTTACCGAGCCAGGTCCAACCGCTGGGCAGGTCGATCAGATCGGTGTACCGGCCGAGCAGACCGAGGATGAGCAGGGGTATGTAGGCGTTCAGCCCCGCCGAGGCGGCGAGACCGGTGCCGGTGAGGACTTCGAACACGAGTTCAGCATCGCATCGACGCGCCAGTGCCGCTCGCTGGCGACCGGGGGGTGCTCGGCTACCCTCGTCGGGTGCGGTTGGTCATTGCGAAGTGCTCGGTGGACTACGTCGGACGGCTCTCGGCTCACCTGCCGCTGGCCACCCGGTTGCTGATGGTGAAGGCGGACGGGTCGGTGTCCATCCATGCCGACGACCGGGCGTACAAGCCGTTGAACTGGATGAGCCCGCCGTGTCGGCTGGAGGAGGCCCCCGGTGTGTGGCGGGTCGTCAACAAGGCTGGCGAGGAGCTGCGGATCACCCTGGAGGAGATCTTCCAGGACACCTCGTACGAGTTGGGTGTGGATCCGGGCCTGCGCAAGGACGGGGTGGAGGCGCACCTACAGGAGTTGCTGGCCGCCAACCCGTCTGCCCTGGGTGAGGGGTTCACCCTGGTCCGCCGCGAGTACATGACGGCGATCGGCCCGGTCGACCTGCTGTGCCGGGACGCCAACTCGGGCTCGGTCGCCGTCGAGGTCAAGCGGCGTGGCGACATCGACGGCGTGGAGCAGTTGACCCGCTATCTCGAGCTGATGAACCGTGACCCGCTGCTCAGCCCGGTCGTCGGGGTCTTCGCCGCCCAGGAGATCAAGCCGCAGGCCCGGGTGCTCGCCAGCGACCGGGGCATCCGGTGTGTGGTGGTGGACTACGACAAGCTGCGCGGCATCGTGAAGGACGAGCTGACCCTCTTCTGACCCGCGCACTACCCGGTGCGCACCACGATCAGTGACTTCGGCAGGCCGAACACCCGCTCCACCAGCATGGTCGAGTCGGGGAAGTAGTGGCGCATCTGCGAGCGGTCCAACAACTCGGTCCAGAGCACCTGGTGGATGGCGGCGTCGTGGCTGCGGGTCGGCTTGTGCCCCAACGGCCAGCGTCGGGCGAGCGCGGTGCGCAGTCGTACCGGCAGGAACTGCATCCCCGGGGCGATCCAGTGTGGCTCGATGGGGAAGTAGCGGTAGGGCGTCTGCACCCAGTGCCGGTCGGCCAGTGAACGGGCGGCGGCGGCGAAGCGGATCCGGCGTTCGTGCCCGCCCACATGCTCCAGCACCGAGTTCGAGAAGACCAGGTCGTAGCTGCCGTTCGCGAGGTGCGGGGGCAGGTCGCAGGCGTCGGCCTGCTCGACGTGGGCCCATTCCGGGACGACGGCGGGCGGCTGCTCCAGGTTGACGACGGTCACCCGGGCCGGCCGGACGGCGGCGCGGTGCCAGGTGCCGAGCCGACCGCCGAGGTCGACCACGTGCATGTCGCCGATGTCGGGGAAGGTGCGTGCCAGCCAGTCCGAGCGGTGCCGACGCCGCCGGGCGGCCCACGACTGCTCACTGTCGACAAGGCGGTAGCGCAATCGATTGGGGCCCATTTAACGCAATGTACCGCCGTGCTGACTGCGTATAAACATGTGGATACGCCGATCCTCCTTGATGATCGGTTATCCGACACTCACCTTCCGTACAACGCCTTGATCGTCTTGACGAGCCTTGCCACGTCGGTGGGGGTGCGGTCGAAGGTCATCGACGGCAGCAGCGACCGGGCGCGACGTCGGGTGATCGCCTTGGACCGGCCGAACTCACGCAGGCCGTCCTCCCCGTGGATCCGGCCGAAGCCGGAGTCGCCGACACCACCGAACGGCAGCGTGGACATGCCGGCGAAGGTCAGCGTGGAGTTGATCGAGGCCATCCCGGAGCGCAGCCGCCGGGCGATGGCCACCGCACGCCGCCGGCCGAAGACCGAACCCCCGAGGCCGTACGACAGGGCGTTGGCGCGGCTGACGGCCTCGTCGGCGTCGCGGACCCGGCTGATGGTCAGCGTGGGGCCGAAGGTCTCCTCGCGGACCGCGGCGGACTCCTCCGGGACGTCCACCAGGACGGTGGGGTGGACGTACGGCGGCTGGACGGCGCTCGGGCCGCCGAGCACGGCGCGCCCGCCGGAGGTGATCGCGGCGTCGATGTGCCGGCGGATCACGTCGATCTGCTGGGGCATGGTGATCGGGCCGATGTCGGTGCCCTCCGGCCCGACCGTCAACTGACCGGCGCGGGCCACCACCTTGTCGACGAAGGCGTCGAAGACGGAGTCGACGGCGTACACCCGCTCGATGCCGATGCAGGTCTGGCCGGCGTTGGTCATGCCGCCCCAGACGCACGCCTCGGCGGCCGCGTCCAGGTTGGCGTCGCTGTCGACGATCATGGCGTCCTTGCCGCCGCCCTCGATGAGCACCGGGGTCAGCGTCTCGGCGCAGGCGGCCATCACCTTCCGGGCGGTGGCGGTGGAGCCGGTGAAGGCCAGCTTGTCGACGCCGGATCGGCACAGCGCCGCGCCCACGTCGCCCAGCCCGTGCACGGCGGTGAACACCGGCTGCTCGGGCACCACCTCGGCAAAGCTGTCGACCAGCCACTGGCCGACGGCGGGCGTGTACTCGCTCGGCTTGAGCACCACGGCGTTGCCGGCGGCGAGCGCGTACGCGGCGGAGCCGATCGGCGTGAAGACCGGGTAGTTCCACGGCCCGATCACGCCGACCACCCCGTACGGCTGGTATTCGAGGTGCGCGGAGAACTCGGCGAGGATGAGCCGGGACCGCACCCGGCGTGGACCGAGCACGCGGCCGGCGTTGCGGGCGGCCCAGTCGATGTGCTCGATCGCGGTGACGATCTCGACGATGGCGTCCGCGACCGGCTTGCCGCCCTCGACGTGCACCAACTCGGCCAACTGCTCGATGCGCTTGGCGAGCAGGGCACGCCAGCGCAGCATCCGCTGGCGGCGGCCGGTGAAGCCGAGACCGGCCCACCACTCGCCGGCGGCGCGGGCGCGGGCGACGGCCTGCCGCACGTCGGCGTCGGTGGCGACCGGGAGGCGACCTGCCTCAGCGCCGGTCGCCGGGCTGGTGGAAACCAACTGGCCCGCGTCGATGACCGGAACGCCCGGGATATGCACTGCCGTCATGGCGGAAGTCTAGACCCGAGGATTACTCGCCGGTAGGGTCCCCGATTCGGGACCGGGGGAACGGCGTCGCACCGACCCGACCGATCGTTGATCCATGCAGGTCAGGGCGTTGGTGACGGATGCGGCCCGCCCGAATCGTCGAACGGCAGATGGCCGGGAGGTGACGAGAGGCTGACCGGCCGGTCGGTACTGACGACTACCGTCTGATGGCAGGCTGACGCGCGGAGTGACGGTGTGGGGTGGAGGGCTGACTGTCCATGGAGGAACATCCAGAGCTGATGCCGCTCTTGACGGTCTCGGGTGGACCGATGCGCGGAGCGAGCTTTCGCATGCGAACCGAACCACAGGTGATCGGCCGTGCGCCGACCGGTCAGGTGGTCATCAACGACCCGCACCTGAGCCGTCGTCACGCCGAGGTGTGGCTGGCGCCGGAGGGCCCCTCCCTACGGGACCTGGGCTCCACCAACGGCACCTGGCTCAACGACCGGCGGATCACCGAGGTGGAACGACTCTCCGACGGTGACGTGATCCGGCTGGGCCGTACCGAGCTGCGCCTCTTCGACCCCGGCGTGGCGCTCACCGATCCGGTGGGGCTGAGCTTCGGGCCGTCCCGGCGCGACGTCCGACCGACCCTGCCGCTGCCGCTGGCCGCGCCACCGGGCACGCGTCGCTGACCGCCTGGCGGTCGGCCACACCGGGCGGCACCACCGGATGGCCGTCCGACACCTGGACCGGCGGGGACACGCGTGGCACCATGCCGCGGATGGAGACCGAGCAGCGGACCGTGACGGCGAACGGCATCACCCAGGCGGTACGGGTCGCCGGCCCGCCGGACGGCACGCCGGTGCTGCTGATCCACGGCAACTGCTCGTCCGCGCTGTTCTGGGAGCCACTGGTCCGGCGGCTGCCACCGACGCTGCGGGTGATCGCCCCCGACCTGCGGGGGTACGGCGACTCCGCGACCGCCCCGGTGGACGCCACCCGGGGCCTGCGGGACTTCGCCGACGACGTGGCCGCCCTGCTGGACGACCCGACGCTCTTCGACGCCGACGCGCGCCCGGTGGTGGTCGGGCACTCCCTCGGCGGCGGAGTGGCGATGCGCCTGCTGGTCGACCATCCGCACCGGGTGGGGGCGTTGCTGCTCGCCGCGCCGGTCTCCCCGTACGGCTTCGGTGGCACCCGCGACCTGACCGGCACGCCGACCACAGCCGACTTCGCGGGCACCGGCGCCGGCACGGCGAACCCGGACTTCGTCGCCCGACTCGCCGCCGGTGACCGGAGCGCGGACGCGCCGGCCAGCCCGCGCGCCGTGTTGCGAGCCACCTATGTGGCCGATCCCGCCTCGCTGGGCGCGGACGAAGACCTGCTGCTGGACACCGTGCTCTCCACCGCCACCGGGGACGACAACTACCCGGGCACGGCGGTGCCCTCGGAGAACTGGCCGGGCACCGCACCGGGGGAGCGCGGGGTGCTCAACGCGCTCGCGCCGACCTGGTTCCGGCTCGCCGACGAGCTGGTGGCCGTCGCCGAGAAGCCGCCCGTCACCTGGGTACGCGGGGACGCCGACGTCATCGTCTCGGACACCTCGCTGTTCGACCTGGCGTACCTGGGTTCGCTGGATCTCGTGCCCGGCTGGCCCGGCGCGGACGCCTGCCCACCGCAGCCGATGGTCGGCCAGACCCGGGCGGTGCTCGACCGGTACGCGGCGGCCGGCGGCGCGTACCACGAGGTGGTGCTGCCCGGCTGCGGTCACAGCCCGCACCTGGAGCGCCCGGCGGAGTTCGTCGCGGAGTTGCTGGCCCTGACCAGCGTGGCGGCGGCATAGAGGCCCTGCTGTGCCGTGGGTGAAATATGCCACGGCGTCTCGACAACTCACCGTCACGTGGCAGACTCGCGCGCATAACCTTAGCGGCCGTTCAGTGGTCGTGCGGAGTCTCTGGGGAGGCCGGTCGTGGCGCGCGAGTTCAGCACCGTTGGTGTGGTGGGGCTGGGCACCATGGGTGCCGGCATCGTCGAGGTCTTCGCCCGCAACGGCATCGACGTGGTGGCCGTGGAGATCTCCGCGCCGGCGCTGGAGCGCGGCCGGGCCACCCTGAAGAGTTCCACCGACCGGGCGGTCGCCAAGGGCAAGCTCGCCGAGGCGGACCGCGACGCCCTGCACGAGCGGGTGCACTTCGCGGTCGGGCTGGACGCGCTGCACTCCGTCGACCTGGTCATCGAGGCGGTGCCCGAGCACCTGGACCTCAAGCAGCGGATCTTCGCCGAGCTGGACCGGGTCTGCCGACCGGAGACCATCCTCGCCACCAACACCTCGTCGTTGAGCGTCACCGAGATCTCGGTTGCCACCAGCCGCCCCAACCAGGTGATCGGCATCCACTTCTTCAACCCGGCTCCGGTGATGAAGCTGGTCGAGGTGGTCCGCACGGTCGTCACCGCACCCGAGGTGGTCGCCGACGTCGAGGCGCTCTGCGCCCGGCTCGGCAAGGTCGACGTCACTATCAACGACCGGGCCGGCTTCATCGCCAACGCGCTGCTCTTCGGCTACCTCAACCACGCGGTCGGCATGTTCGAGTCGCACTACGCGACCCGGGAGGACATCGACGCCGCGATGAAGCTCGGCTGCGGCCTGCCGATGGGCCCGCTGGCGTTGATGGACCTCATCGGCCTCGACACCGCGTACGAGATCCTGGACACCATGTACCGGCGCGGCGGGCGGGACCGCCGGCACGCCCCGGTGCCACTGCTCAAGCAGATGGTGACGGCGGGGCTTCTGGGCCGGAAGTCGGGCCGGGGCTTCTACACCTACGAGCGGCCCGGCTCTCCGGTGGTCGTACCGGATGAGGCGACGCCGCTGGCCACGGACGCCGCGGTCGCCGACGGGGCGCGCGCCATCACCAAGGTCGGCATTGTGGGCTCCGGGACGATGGCCACCGGGATCATCGAGGTCTTCGCGAAGGCCGGCTACGAGGTCGTGTCGGTGACCCGCGGCATGGAGAAGTCCGCGAAGGTCTGCGAGGCGGTGAAAACCTCCCTGAACAAGGGCGTGGTGCGCGGCAAGCTCGCCGAGGCCGACCGGGACGCCGCCCTGGGCCGGATCAGCTGGTCCGCCACGCTGGACCATCTCGCCGACGTCGACCTGGTGGTCGAGGCGGTCGTCGAAGAGTTGAGCGTCAAGAAGGCCCTCTTCGCGAGCCTCGACGAGATCTGTAAGCCGGGCGTGGTGCTGGCCACCACCACCTCCTCGCTGCCGGTGATCGACGTGGCGATGGCCACCCAGCGGCCGGCCGACGTGGTGGGGCTGCACTTCTTCAACCCGGCGCCGGTCATGCCGCTGGTCGAGGTCGTCCGCACCATCCGCACCTCCCCGGAGGCCACCGCCACCGCCCGCGCCGTCTGCGCCGCGCTCGGCAAGACCGGTGTGGTCTGCGGCGACCGGTCCGGCTTCATCGTCAACGCGCTGCTCTTCCCGTACCTGAACGACGCGGTGAAGATGCTGGAGGCCAGCTACTCGACGGCCGACGACATCGACCACGCCATGAAGCTGGGCTGCGGCTACCCGATGGGGCCGTTCGAGCTGCTCGACGTCGTCGGGTTGGACGTCTCCCTGGCCATCCAGCGCGAGCTGTACCTGGAACTGCGCGAGCCGGGCTTCGCGCCCGCGCCGCTGCTGGAGCACCTCGTCACCGCCGGATACCTGGGCCGAAAGACCCGCCGCGGCTTCCGCGACCACTCGCACCGCTGACCGCGTCAACGCCTGCGGGTGTTGACCGCGTCTGCAGAGTGTGACCTTCGAGGAGTACGTCAGCAGCCGGGGTCCGGCGCTGGTCCGGCTCGCCCGGCTGCTGACCGGTGACGAGCACCGGGCCGAGGACCTCACTCAGGACGTGCTGTCCCAGGCGTACGTGCAGTGGCGCAGGATCGCCCGCGCCGACCGACCCGACGTGTACGTGCGCCGCATGCTTGTCAACGCCAACATCTCCTGGTGGCGTCGCCGGTCCAACCGTGAACTGGCGGTCGACACCTTCGCCGAGCGGGCGCACCGAGGCGACCTCGGCGGCGAGGCGGCCGACCGGGACGAGATGTGGCGGCTGATCCTCGGCCTACCCGACCGCCAGCGGGCGGTCCTGGTGCTGCGCTACTACGAGGACCTCGACGACGCGACAATCGCGCAGATCCTGGACTGCTCGCCGGTCACCGTCCGCACCCACGCGATGCGGGCGCTCGCCAACCTCCGGGAGCGCTGCGGTGCCCCGGCCACCAACGGGAGCCGACCGTGACTGACCTCGACCAGCGAATCGATCAGACGCTGCGCGAGCGCGCCGAGGGCGGTGTCGACACCGACCGGCTGCTGGCCACCGCGGTGACCCGGGGCCGTGCCCGGGTACGCCGCCGGCGCACCGCCGCCGGCACCGCGCTCGGTGCGGTGGCCGTACTCGGCCTGGGCGTGGCCATCGGCCCGGTGCGGCTGCCCGGCTCCGGCCCGGAGGTCGTCATGCCGGGGCTGGGTATGCCGGCCAACGCCCCGGTGTCCGTGGTGCCGCCCCGGGCTGACGGCGTGCCGGGTGCGGCCGCCCGCCCGGACCTGATCGGCGCCGATCCGCGGGTGCTGCACTTCGGGTTCGGCCCGGACCGGCTTCGATACCTTTCCTGGTCGGCGCAGGGCGGCGTGGAGATGGCACAGCTCGACGTGGGCGGTCGCACGGTCACCCTGGAGCTGTCCGCGTCCACCGAGGTACTGCCCCGGCGCGCGCAGGGCCTGCCAGCGGAGCTGGTGCCGGATCTGGTCACCAACGGCGTCTTCGACGGGTCGGTGGCGCACGCCAAAGGTCCCTACGGGGTCACGGTCTGGCTGCGCCACTGGCAACCCGCCCCCGGGGTGTACGCCCGGGCCAGCGTCGTCGCCGACGACGATCGGGCCCTGTTCGATGTGGCCGCGGCGCTGCGGCTCGACCAGGCGCACACCTGTACCGGTCCGCTGCAACTCACCGACCTGCCGGCCGGTGCGCAGCTCCGAAGCTGTTGGATGGTCGTCGGCACCTTCCCGGCGGCGTACGCGGTGATGCTGCAGGTCAGGGACGACGACCGCGGCCCGGGAGTTACCGTCGAGTTGCAGTACGCGGGCGCCACCGTGACGGACAAGGCGCCGGCGAACCGGACGATCGGCGGCAGGCCCGCCCACTTCGACCCCGGCGGTGCACGGCTGGAGCTCCTGGACATCCCCAGCGCCCAACTGATCGCCGTCATGAACCACGAGCAGTCCTTCAGCGAGGCGGAGGCGGCGACGGTGCTGCTCGGTACGCGGGTCGCCGAGCACCTGGACCGGCCGGCGACCTGGTGACCGCCACCGGCGGCCTGACCCGCCGCACGTACGCTTGGTGACTGTGAGCCCCCGTCGCAACCGCCCTCGCCGGGACGAGAACGCCAGCCTGGACGCCGACCGGGTCCGGCAGGGCGTCGCCTCGGTGCAGCAGTGGACCGACGGCGCCTGGCAGGTACGCGGCATCGGCGCGGGCGCGTCGGTCAAGACGTACCGCTGCCCCGGGTGTGACCAGGAGATCCGACCCGGGGTGGCGCACCTGGTGGCCTGGCCGGCGGACGGCCTGGGTGACCTGACCGACCGGCGGCACTGGCACAGCGGCTGCTGGCGTGCCCGGGACCGGCGCGGCCCGGCGGTGCAGCGCGGCCGGGGCACCCCGCGTTACTGAGTGGCGGGCCCGGCGCGCCGCCGCGTCAGGGCTGAGCGACCCGGGGCGGGGCGGCTCGTGCTCCCGGCCGGAGCGGCCCGGGGCGGGGCGCTGCCCGCCGGTTAGCGACCTGGGTCACCCTGTTCGTGCCTGGGCGGGCGGCGGCGGCGACTTCGCGACAGACTTGGGCGGTGAGCACAGCGATCCGCGCGTCGTCGATCCTGCCCGGCCGCCGGGAGGACATCGAGCTGCACACCGCCGACGGTCTGCGGCTGGTCGGTGAGCTGGCCCTGCCGGCCGACCGACCGCCGGTGGCCACCCTGGTCTGCCTGCACCCGCTGCCGACCCACGGCGGAATGATGGACAGCCACGTGTTCCGCAAGGCGGCCTGGCGGCTGCCCGCCCTGGCCGACCTGGCGGTGCTGCGGTTCAACACCCGGGGCACCAGCAGCGTGCGCGGCACCAGCGAGGGAGCGTTCGACGGCGCGGTGGGCGAGCGGTACGACGTGGCCGCCGCCATCGAGTACGCGGAGTTCGCCGAGCTGCCCAACATCTGGCTCGTCGGCTGGTCGTTCGGCACCGACCTGGCACTGAAGTACGGCTGCGACCCGACGATCGCCGGGGCGATCCTGCTCTCCCCGCCGCTGCGCTTCTCCGCCCCCGAGGACCTGGCCACCTGGGCCAACTCGGGTCGGCCGCTGGTGGCGCTGGTGCCGGAGTTCGACGACTACCTGCGCCCCACCGAGGCGCGGGAGCGGTTCGCCGCCGTGCCGCAGGCCGAGGTGGTCGGGGTGCCCGGCGCCAAGCACCTCTGGGTGGGCGACGCGGAGACGGTGCTCGACGAGATCGTCCGACGGGTCAACCCGGCCGTCGGGGTGCCACTGCCGACGACCTGGGACGGCCCGATGGAGGCCGGCGACGTCAGCGCGTACGCCGACCGGACGGTGGCCGCCTTCGCCGATACCCCCGTCCCCGGCCCGGCCGCTGGTCAGGCCGGCTGACGCTCAGCGGCGCTCCTGACGGGGCAGCACCACCTCGCGCAGGATCAGTTGCAGCGCGGCGACCGTGGGGATGGCGATCAGCGCGCCCACCACGCCCAGCAGCGCCACCCCGAGCAGCGCGGCCAGCAGGGCGGCCACCTCGTTGACCTCCACCGAGCGGCGCATCACCTTCGGGTAGATCAGGTAGTTCTCCACCTGCTGGTAGATGAGGAAGAAGATCGCGCAGGCGATGCCGGTGGGCAGGTCGGCGGCGAAACCGACCAGGCTCACGATCACCGCGCCCAGCGTCGCGCCGATCTGCGGGATCAGGTCGGTCACCGCGACCACCACGGCCAGCGCGAACGGGTACGGCAGGTCGACGATCAGCGCGAACACGAAGGTGGTCGCGCCGGCCAGCACCGCGATGCTCAGCGCACCGACCATGTAGGCGCCAACCTTGGCCAGAATCTCATCGCCGATCAGTTGCACCCGCTGCCGCCGGGACCGGGGCACCAACGAGTAGCCCAGCGAACGCAGCCGGTCGAAGTAGGCCAGGAAGTAGATCGTCAACACCAGCACGGTCAGCGTCCGGAACACCGTGCCGAAGATCAGTTGTGCACCGCCCAGCACCCCGCCGAGCGCCCGTCCGACCGTCTCCGCGTTGGCCGCGCCCTGCACCCGCTCCACCACGTCGTACCGCTCCACCAGGTCATTGACCGTCGGGCTGCGGCGCAACTCGTCGAGCAGGCTCGGGATCTGGTCGATGAACTGCCCCGACTGGGTGACGATCGGCGGGACCAGCGCCACGATGCCGCCGCAGAGCAGCAGCACCACAGTCAACGCGACCACCGCCACCGCCAGGCCGTGCGGCACACCCCAGCGGCCCAGTCGGACCACCGCCGGGTTGAGGCCGACCGCGAGGAAGAGCGCGATCACCACCAGCACGAGGATGCCGCCGGCATTGCGAATCCCCAGATAAAGGGTGTACGCCAGCAGCACGCCCAGCGCGCCGGTGAAGCCGATCAGGAAGCTGCTGCGGCGCAGCGGCCGCCCCGGTGTGCCGAACTTTCCGGACGGGACCGCCGGCGGCTCCTCCGGGTCGATCCCCGGGGCGGGAACCGGCACCGGCAGTGGTGTCTCCGCCGTCGGCGGCGTCTTCGCCGACTGTGGGGTGTCCGCTGGCGGTGGGTTTTCGGCTGGCTTGGGGCCGGGGGTCACGTCCGGGTCGTCGCCGGACGGGTCGTGCTGTGGCACCAGAGACCTCCCGACTCAGGCGGTGGGACGACGGGCGACGGCCACGAACGCCCGCCACGCGGCCGGCGCGAACACCAGCACCGGGCCGGTCGGGTCCTTGCTGTCCCGCACCCCCACCATCCCGGGCAGGTTGTCCGCCACCTCGACGCACTCACTGTTACCGCTGCGAGTGGAGGTGCGCCAAACTGCGCCGCTCAGGTGCATGAATCCACTGCTTCCTTCATCAGGTCAATCGAGTGCCGATGAGAGAGCGCTTCGTTGCGAACCGTCTCCCATCGTGAGAGCAGCGTAGCCACGTCGCCATCTCGGTCAACCACGACGCCGGCAAGCTGGTTCTCGAGGTTGCCCACCCAGCCACCGTCCGCGCCGCGCGCCAGCGTGAAGGGTCCGGACATCCCGACGTGCACTCCAACCTCGGCGGGAATGACGTGCACGCTGACCGGCGGACGTTGGGCGTAGGTGATCAACTGGGTGAGCTGCTCGACCATGATCCCGCGCATGTGCTCAGCGGTGTGCCGCAGCGCGTGTTCGTCGACGACGGCGATGAGCTGCGGTGGGTCAGCCTGCATGAGGATGGACTGGCGGTCCAGGCGGGCGTGGACTCGGCGTTCCACTTCGTCGTCGCTGAGCAGGTCGTCGCAGCGGATCACCGCGCGGGCGTAGTTCTCGGTCTGGAGCAGCCCGGGGATCAGCGTGGGTTGGAAGCAGCGCAGTTGGCGGGCGGTGCGCTCGGCATCCAGCCAGGGTCGGAACCAGCTCGGCTGGCCGTCCCGCTCGGCGAGCTTGAGCAAATGGACGAGCAGACCACCGGTGGTCAGCACCTCGTCGGCGCGAGCCAGGAAGAGCCGGTCCAGTGGGCGTTGGCCCAGCTTCAGCGCGGACACCATCGAGCCGGAGTAGTGCACCAGCCGGCCGAAGTCCTCCTGGCTCATCCCGGCGGCGATCCGCAGCCGGCGCAGTTGCGCGCGAATCATGTCGGCCGTCGGCGCGGCGTCGCCTTCCACAGTGCCTCCGCAGGTCGAGGGTCGTCTCCACCGGTCGACCCGGCGGGCCACGTCGTTCCCGCAGTCACCCCACCGACGTCGGCGATGTCTTCCGACCGTAGCGGTGTCCTCAGCAGACTGTCACGTATCGGGTCGTCCCAGACCACTCCGGTTCCCCACCGCGCGGACCTGCCGTCGAACGGCGGCGCGACCGCGCCTCAGCCGAGGAGATACCCCATGCCCACGTCTCGCCCCGCCGGCCGGTCGCTGCCTGTCACGGTCACCTCGGCGTCGCGGCCGTCCGCCGGCTGCACCCCGCCGGGCTCCAGCTCAGGCGGAAGGGCACGTACCCCGATGTCGGGGCTGCCGCAGCCGCGGCTTGGGCCGTACCCCGTGTTTCCCCGACCTTGCGGCGCGCGGACGCCGCACACCCCGCTGCGGCCCATGTGGTGCTGCCGGGCCGACGGCCGGCCGTGGCCCTGCGCGGACGCCCGGCTGCTGCTCAAGGCGGAGTTCGACGAGGACCCGGCCGCGCTGACCATCTACCTCGCCGGGCTCTACCACGAGGCGGCGCACGACCTCTACCAGCTCAATCCCTACGACGGCCCGGCACCCAGGGAGCTGTTCGAACGCTTCGTGGCGTGGGGTCCGTTCCGTCGCCCAATCATCGACCCACCCCCGGACCATCGGGCCTGATCCACTCGCCATTCAGGAAGTCGGGGTGTCCGCGTTGGCGGGACACCCCGACTTTGCTGATGCCGTGTCGATCATGAGTGCGCGTGGCTCAGCGCCGACGGTCACTCCTTGTCGATGGTGACCTTGCTGGGTTTGGCGCTGCGCTCGTCGGTGGTCGGCTTGGTGGGTCGCTTGCCGTTCTCACCGGTGCTAGTGATCTTGGTGGGCTTGGCGCCCCGGCCACCCTCGCCCGGAACGGCGGCCACCGTCGGCTCCCCGTCCACCCCGGCGCTCGCCGTCCCACCATCCACTGTGGTCACCGGCTCGGCCACCGGCCGCGTCGTGGGCTGCCCGGACTCCTCCGCGCCCGCGTTCACCGGCTGACCGGTCTCGGCGGGCTCGGCCTTCAACCCGGTGCCCGTGCCCGACCCGGAAGCCGCGCCTGAGCCGGAGGCCGCGCCGGCGGTGACGCTCACGCCGTCGTCACCACCATCGGGCGCGCTCCCGCTCGCGTCGTCCGACGCGGCCGGCGCAGTCGGGCCGTCGATCGGGCCGGTGACACTCTGCAACCGCAGCTCGGACATCTGACGCTGGAGCTCGTCGGACTCCTGTCGGGCCTTCCAGGTCTCCTGCCGCAGATCCGCGAGCTGCTGCTGGGCCTGGGCGATCTCCAGCATCACCTGGGCCAACTGCTGCCGGCCCGCCGCCGACTCCTGCTGGGTCGCCGCCAGGTGCTGCTGGGTGGTGGCCAGGTGCTGCTGGGTGGTGGCCGCGTACTCCTCGAACTGCCGCCGGGACGCCGCGACATGCTCGTCGGCCTTGCGGCGCTTGTCGCCGGCCTCGGTCTCGGCCCGGCTCAGCAGCTCGGCGGCCTCCGCCTCGGACCGCTGGCGCAGCGCCGCCGCGTCCTGCTCGGCGGCCTGACGGATGCCGGCCGCGCTCTGCTCGATCTCGTTCTTGCGAGCGGTGTATTCGGCTTCCAGCTCGTTCTTGCGGCCGGAGTATTCGGTCTCCAGCTCGTCCCGACGGGTCGTGATCCCGCCCTCCAGCTCCTGCTGACGGCTGGCGAATACGGCTTCCAGCTCCTGCTGGCGTGCCGCGTGCTGCTTGTCGAGCTCGTCGCGGCGCTTGGCGAACTCCTGCTCGGCCGTGGACCGTCGCTGCGCCAACTCCCGGTCGGCCGCCTCCCGACGGGAGTTGACCTCCTGCTCCACCCCGGCCCGCCACGCGCCCAGCTCCTGCTGGGTCTGCGCCCGGGTGTGCTGGACGTAAGCCTCGGTCTCGGTGCGCATCCGCTGCACGTACGCCTCGGTCTCGGCGCGGCTGCGCTTCGCCGACTCGGTGGCCTGCGTCGTCAGCCGCTCGGCCTCCTGCTGCGCCTTGGCGCGGGTGGCCCGGCCGGCCATCGACGCGTCGTCGATGATCTGCTTGGCCTCCTGCTGCGCCTTGGCGTGGGTGGCCCGCCCGGCCTCGGTCGCGGTGTCGGTGAGCCGCTTGGCCTCCTGGAGGGCCTTGGCATGCACCTCCTTGGCGGCGTCGCGCAGGTCGCTGGCCTCCTGCCGGGCGTTGACCAACGTCTCGCGGGCCGTCTCGCGCAGCTTGGTGGCCTCCTGCTGGGCCCGGTTGTGAATCTCCTTGGCGGAGTCCCGCAGCTGGGTGGCTTCCTGCTGGGCCTTCGCCAGCGCGTCCTGCGCCGCCTTGCGCAACTGCGCCGACTCGTCCTTGGCCGACCGCAGGGTCGCGTCCGCCTCGGCCCGCTGAGCGGCGCTGTGCCGCTCCTCCTCGGCGCGTCGGGCGGCGAGGGCGATCTCAAAGTCCTTCAGAGCCCGTGCGGCCTGCTCGCGGGCCTCCTCGATGATGTGCTCGGCCGCGGCACGACGGGCCTCGATCTCCCCGTTCGCGTCGGCGAGGATCTGCTCGGCCTGCTCCTCAGCGAGGGTGAGGATCGACTCGACCCGCGGGCCGAGATGCCGGAACGACGCCCGGTCGACCACGTTCATCTGCTTGCGCACCTGGGTCAGGTCGCGCTGGAGAACCTCGACCTGGCCGGCGAGCTTGTGGATCTGTGTGTACGCCTGTTCCCGTTCCGAAGCGAGGGTCGCGATCTCGTGCTCAGCACGCGCGACATAACGGTCGACCTGTTTCTTCTCGTACCCCCGCAGAGCGGACTCGAAGCTGGGCTCCGTCGTCACGTCCCCGCCGAGAGCGAACAGTTCCTCGCCGTGCGACATGCCCCCATCCTCACACGCAACGGGCCCTGCTGGGGCGATACGGACGGGCCTTGTGGGAGCTACTTCACTCCGTTGCGGCCGGCGGATACCACGGGCTGGGAAACGCACACGGCGCGAGGTGGCACCGGTTACCCGGTGTCACCTCGCGCCGTCGATGCCCCGACCTGACGCCTCGCGTCAGCCGGCGGTCTCCGCGGGAACCCGCTCCTGACCGCCATCGGTCTTCTTGGCGTCCGGCTTGGCAGCCGGAGCGGCCTGCGCCGGCATTCCCGGAACGATGCCGGCGAGCCCGGAGAGCATCTGACCCAGCTGCGAGGTGACCGCGTCCTTCTGCCGGGTGAGGTCCTCGACCTCGCGGCGGGCGGCCTGCGTGGTCAGCTCGGCCTCGGTGCGAGCCTCGGTGAGCAGGCGCTGCGACTCGGCCTTCGCCTCGTTGAGGGTCTTCTCCGAGTGCGCCTTGGCCTTGTCGACCGTCTCGGCGGCGTTGCGCTCCGACTCGACCCGCCGCGCCTCGGCGCGCTGCTCGATCTCCTTGGCCCGCTCCTGCGCGGCCCGGGCACGCTGCTCGGCCTCGCTGACCATCTTCTGGGTCTGCGCGACCTGGGCGGCGTGACGCTCGGACTCCTCGCGCTCGGCCTTCTCCCGCCGCTCGGCCAACTGGAGCTCCAGGGCCTGCAGGTCCTTGTCGCGCTTGTCCCGCGCGTCGGTGAGCAGCTTGGTCGCCTCGGCGCGCTTCTCCTCAGCCTCACGGGCGGCCTTCGCCCGCTGCTGGGTGATCTCCCGCTCGGCGGTGGCCCGCAGGGTGGCAACCTCGCGCTCCACGGTCGACTTCAGCTCGGCCACCTCGTGCGCGGTGACCGTACGCAGCTGCTTGGTCTCCCGGTCGGCGTCGGCGCGCAGCGTGTCAGCCTCGCGGCGGGCCTGCACCCGGACCTCGGCGGCCTCGCGCTCGGCGGCCGTGCGCAGGTTGCCCGCCTCGCGCTCGGCGCTCGCCTTCATGGCGGCGGCCTCGGCGCGGGCCTTGTCGGTGATCTCGCGGGCCTCGAGGCGGGCGGCGGAGAGGATGCCCTCCGACTCGCGCTTGGCCTCGTTGCGGTGGTCGTTGGCCTGCTCCTCGGCGAGCCGGAGGATCTGCTCAACGCGGGTGCCGAGCCCGGAGAGGGTGGGCCGGCTGTTCTCTTCGAGCTGCTTGTTCGTGTCGGTGAGCTTCTGCTCCAGCGCACTCATGCGCTGCTCGGCCTGGCGGAGACGACGCTGGGCGTCGTTCATCCGCTGCTCGGCCTCGGCACGGGCCTGCTCGGACTGGGTCAGCGCGGCGGTCATCCGGCCGAGGAAGTCGTCGACCTGATGGGTGTTGTATCCGCGCAGGCCAACGGTGAAATCTGGCTGCGAGTTCGCGTTATCGAAGAACGCGAGAGGGGAGGACTGCTGCTGGGGCATTGGGACATACTGGCAGACCCCCCAGGGTGCTTCGCAAGAGCGGTGCGAAGCTTTCGTGCCCTCTTTGCATGGTCAACTCCCGCGATCGGCGTGGTTGGACCAATCGGCGATCTTGGCAGGTCTTGGCCGGTCGGACGCCACGCAGCGTGACGCGGAAAAGGGCCCCGGGGTTGCCCCGAGGCCCTTTGTTCGATCCGGGTGGGTTATCCGCTAATGGGGGCGGAAGAACAATGAGCGATCAGCGCAATGGTCATCCCGCGTTCCACCGTCCGGCCGTGGCCCCGCAACCGGCGGTGCCGGTCGGGGAGGCCTGGCGGCCGGCGGTGCCGGTCAGTGACCCCGGAAGCGGTTGATCGCGTCCTCGTGCCGGGCCCGCAACTCTCCGTCGCGTACGCCCAGCCCGTCGGTGGGTGCGAGGCAGCGCACGCCGACCTTGCCCTGGTGGGCGTTGCGGTGCACCTCGTACGCGGCCTGGCCGGTCTGCTCCAACGCGTAGGTGCGGGACACCGTCGGGTGCACCTTGCCGAGCGCGACCAGGCGGTTGGCCTGCCACGCCTCGTGGTAGTTGGCGAAGTGGCTGCCGACGATCCGCTTGAGGTGCATCCACAGGTAGCGGTTGTCGTACTGGTGCTGGAAGCCGCTGGTGGAGGCGCAGGTGACGATGGTGCCACCGCGCCGGGCCACGTAGACGCTGGCGCCGAACGTCTCCCGACCCGGGTGCTCGAACACGATGTCCGGGTCCTCGCCGCTGGTCAGCTCACGGATGCGCTCACCGAAGCGCCGCCACTCGTCCGGGTCCTGGGTCTCCTCGTCCTTCCAGAAGCGGAAGCCCTCCGCGGCCCGGTCGATGACCAGCTCCGCGCCCATCCGGCGGCACAGCTCGGCCTTCTCCGGTGAGGACACCACGCAGACCGGGATCGCGCCGCCGTTGAGCGCCATCTGCGTGGCGTACCCGCCGAGGCCGCCCGAGGCGCCCCAGATCAGCACCACGTCGCCCTGCTTCATGTTGGCGCCGTGGTGCGAGACGAGCTGCCGGTACGCGGTGGAGTTGACCAGCCCCGGGCTGGCCGCCTCCTCCCAGCTCAGGTGCCGCGGCTTGGGCATCAGCTGGTTGGCCTTGACCACCGCCAGCTCGGCCAGCCCGCCGAAGTTGGTCTCGAAACCCCAGATCCGCTGCTGCGGGTCGAGCATGGTGTCGTCGTGACCGGCCGCGTCCTCCAACTCGACCGAGAGGCAGTGCGCCACCACCTCGTCGCCGGGGGCCCAGCGGGTCACCCCGGGGCCGGTGCGCAGCACCACGCCCGCCGCGTCCGAGCCGACCACGTGGTACGGCAGGTCGTGCCGGCGGGTCAGCTCGGAGACCCGGCCGTAGCGCTCCAGGAACTTGAAGGTGGGCAGCGGCTCGAAGATGCTGGTCCACACCGTGTTGTAGTTGATCGCGCTGGCCATCACCGCGACCAGCGCCTCGCCCGGCGCCAGCTCCGGCGTCGGCACCTCCTGCACGTGCAGTGCCTTGCGCGGGTCCTTGTCCCGGGTGGCCATGCCGTCGAACATCCGGGCCTCCTCGGCGCGGACCACCACGCCCCGGTAGCTCTCCGGTACGGGCAGCCCGGCGAGGCCGGCGAGTTCGCGGTCCGGATCGTTCGATTCCTCCGCCGCCATGATCGCTTCGAGGATGTCCTGCACGGTGACCTCCGGTTCATCCGCACCCGCACGGGCCCGGGTGCTGCCATCGTCGGCGCCGGTGGGCACGACCGCCATGTCGGCATTCGACACATCCCGCACCGGTCGCGCTCTGGTGGGGCCGGACGTTACTGAACGGTAGCTAGGCCGGGAAGTCCTCTGTGAAAAACTGCATCCGCCGATGCGTGAAGGTGTCCGGCCACCCCGCCATCCGCGCACTGACGTGCGTGCGCCCCGCCCCACCGGCCGCCACCCCCTGGTCGATCAAGAGCTTTCGGTCACCCTCGTGGCGCAGGCTGACGCAAACCTCTTGATCAATCAGGGGCGGGGCGGGGCGGGGCAGGGGGCCGGGGTCAGTGGGGGGTGGGGGCGGGTTGGACCAGTTCGATGAGGACGCCGCCGGCGTCCTTGGGGTGGACGAAGTTGATCCGGCTGTCCGCGGTGCCGCGCCTCGGTGCGTCGTAGAGGAGGCGCATGCCGCGCTCGCGTAGCGCCGCGCAGGCCACGTCGATGTCCACCACGGTGTACGCGACCTGCTGCACGCCCGGCCCGTTGCGGTCCAGGAACTTCGCGATCGTCGACTCCGGGGTGAGCGGGGCGAGCAACTGCACGCAGCCGCCCTCGGTGGTCGGCCCGACGGACAGCATCGCTTCCCGAACGCCCTGCTCGGTGTTGGTCTCCACGTGTACGCAGCGCATCCCGAACGTCCGCTGGTAGAAGTCGATCGCGGCGTCCAGGTCGGCCACGGCGATCCCGACGTGGTCAATTTTGCGAAGTCCGATGTCTGTGACGTAGTCCGCACCGGGCTCGACGGGGGAGTTCTCTGCCATGGCGCTAGTCTGACCGAACAATCGTTAAGGCGTACAGCTCGGCACCCCCTCGGAGGCAGGCATGGCTTCGGTGATCGTCAGCGGCGCGCGGACCCCGATGGGCCGGCTGCTGGGCAACCTCAAGGACCTCCCGGCCACGAAGCTCGGCGGGATCGCCATCAAGTCGGCGCTGGAGCGTGCCGGCGTCAGCCCGGACCAGGTCCAGTACGTGATCATGGGGCAGGTGCTGCAGGCCGGCGCCGGTCAGATCCCCGCTCGGCAGGCGGCGGTCGAGGCCGGTGTGCCGATGTCCGTGCCGGCGCTGACCATCAACAAGGTCTGCCTCTCCGGCCTGGACGCGATCGCCCTGGCCGACCAGCTCATCCGCGCCGGCGAGTTCGACATCGTGGTGGCCGGCGGCATGGAGTCGATGACCAACGCCCCGCACCTGCTGATGGGCCAGCGCACCGGCTACAAGTACGGCGACGTGGTGGTCAAGGACCACATGGCGCACGACGGCCTCAGTGACGCCTGGGACTGCTGCTCGATGGGTGAGTCGACCGAGCGGCTCGGCGCCAAGCACGGCATTTCCCGCGAGGAGCAGGACGCCTTCGCCGCCGCCAGCCACCAGCGGGCCGCCGCCGCGCAGAAGAACGGCCACTTCGCCGACGAGATCGCCCCGGTGGTCATCCCGCAGCGCAAGGGTGACCCGCTGGTGATCACCGAGGACGAGGGCATCCGCCCGGACACCACCGTCGAGTCGCTGGCCAAGCTGCGCCCCGCCTTCGCCAAGGACGGCACCATCACCGCCGGCAGCTCGTCGCCGATCTCCGACGGTGCCGCCGCGGTGCTCGTGATGAGCAAGGCCAAGGCGAAGGAGCTGGGGCTGACCTGGCTGGCCGAGATCGGTGCGCACGGCAACGTGGCGGGCCCGGACAACTCCCTGCACTCGCAGCCGTCCAACGCCATCAACCACGCCCTGAAGAAGGGTGGCCTGAGCGTCGCGGACCTGGACCTCATCGAGATCAACGAGGCGTTCGCGCAGGTCGGTGTCCAGTCCACCCGCGACCTCGGGGTCAGCCCGGACAAGGTCAACGTCAACGGCGGCGCGATCGCGCTGGGGCACCCGATCGGCATGTCCGGCGCGCGCCTCGTACTCACCCTCGCTCTGGAGCTGAAGCGGCGCGGCGGTGGCACCGGCGCGGCGGCGCTCTGTGGCGGCGGTGGCCAGGGCGACGCGCTGATCATCCACGTGCCGGGCAAGGCCGCGGCCGGCCAGTGAGCGCGAGGAGTGAGCCGGTTTTGCGAGCCCCGCAGTCGCGAACAAAGATGATGCAGTGAGCGCGAGGAGTGAGCCGGTTTTGCGAGCCCCGCAGTCGCGAACAAAGATGATGCGGTGAGCGAGGCTGAGCACGTGCCGGCAGCGGGCACCACGTCGGTGCGTCGCAGCAGGGACGTACCGCTGCTGGTGGAGCGGGCCCGCGCGGGCGACCCCCGCGCGGTGGCCCGCCTGATCACGTTGGTGGAGAACGGTGACGCGCTGTTGCCGGCGATCGCCGCGGCGCTGGCGCCGTACGCCGGGCAGGCCCAGGTGGTCGGGCTGACCGGCTCACCCGGGGTGGGCAAGTCGACCACCACGAACGAGCTGGTCCGCGCGCTGCGGGCGCGCGGGCACCGGGTGGGCGTGCTGGCGGTCGACCCGTCCAGCCCGTTCACTGGCGGAGCGATCCTCGGCGACCGGGTGCGGATGCAGGACCACGCCACCGATCCGGGCGTCTACATCCGGTCGATGTCCAGCCGGGGGCACCTCGGCGGGCTCGCGGCGGCGACGCCGCAGGCGGTCCGGGTGCTGGAGGGCGCCGGCTGCGACGTGGTGCTGGTGGAGACCGTCGGCGTCGGGCAGGCCGAGGTGGAGGTCGCCTCGCTCGCCGACACGACGCTGGTGCTGCTCGCGCCCGGCATGGGTGACGCGATCCAGGCGGTCAAGGCCGGCATCCTGGAGATCGCCGACGTGTTCGTGGTCAACAAGGCGGACCGGGACGGCGTCGACGCCACCGTCCGTGACATCCAGGGCATGATCGCTCTCGGTGAGCGCGGTCCGGGGCAGTGGCGACCACAGGTGGTCCGGTCGGTCGCCGCGCGCGGCGAGGGCATCGACGACATCGCCGCCGCCATCGACAAGCACCGGGGCTGGCTGGTCGAGCACGGCGAGCTGCGCCGCCGCCAGGAGAAGCGGGCCGCCGCCGAGATCGAGGCGATCGCGCTCGGCACCCTGCGCGCCCGGATCGGCTCACTTCGCGACGGTACGGAGTTGGCCACGCTCGCCACCAAGGTTGCCGAGGGTGCGGTCGACCCGTACACGGCAGCGGACGAGTTGCTCGCCCAGCTCGCCCGCTGACCCGGCTTTCCGCCGGCCGGCGCGTCCACGCTGGACGTACCGGATCGGCACGGTCCGACGTCGTCGCTCGTGTGCCGGTCCGAGCGCGCCTCCGCCCGCACGCGAAGGTCACTCCGGTTTTAGTAGGCTCGCGGCGCGTGGCCGGCAGTGAGCTGCCGCGAAGCGGGCTGACGGGTCGGTCGGTCCACAGTGCACCGGGACCAGGGGAGATGTGATCATGACGGACGCGGTGGAGAACGCCGGCGCAGTGCAGCCCGCGACGGGTGCGGCCCGGGGTGTCACGTCGGTTTCCGACGAGGTCGTGGAGAAGATCGCCGGGGCGGCCGCTCGCGCGGTGCCCGGTGTCGCCGATCTCGGCGGTGACGTGGCCCGGTTCTTCAACAGCGTGCTGGACAAGGTCGGCCTGGACGCGGTGGGCGACGCTCGCCGGGGCGTCTCGGCCGACGTGAAGGGCAACTCGGCCGTCATCAACGTGGTCCTGGTGATCGACGCCGGGCACGTCGTGGCCGACGTGACCGAGGCGGTGCGGGCCGCGGTGATCGAGGCCGTGGAGAAGTACGGCCTGACGGTCACCCAGGTCAACGTCACGGTGGACGACATCGAGCTGAACCAGCCGGGCGCGACAGCGGTCTGAGGCGTAGGTGCCAACGGCCTGACGGTTGCCGGACCGCGCATTGGCTGTCCGGCAGGAAAATCCGGGGACGCATCGTCCCAGTAGGCTCGCTCCGCCCCATCTTCACTGGGTGCCGGACGTGTCCAGACGTGGTGTGCGAGGAGCAGGGGGCGACTGTGGACCTGGAAGCAACGCGGGAGCTGACCAGGGCGTCGGTGCCGGCCGGCGGGACGACGCAGGTCGCCGACGAGGTGATCGAGAAGATCGCCGTCGCGGCGGCCCGCGCGGTGCCCGGTGTGGCCGACCTCGGTGGGGACGTCGCCCGGTTCTTCAACGCGGTTCTTGACCGGGTCGGGCTGGACCAGGTGGGTGACGCCCGACGGGGTTGCTCGGCCCACGTGACCGGGGACGCCGCAGTGGTCAACCTGGTGTTGGTGATCCAGGCCGGTCGACAGGTGGCAGAGGTCAGCGGTCAGGTGCGCGCTCGAGTGACCGAGGCGGTCGAGACATTCGGGCTGCGGGTCGATGAGGTCAACATCCGGGTCGACGACCTGGCGATCAGCGAAACCCCCACCACACCCCCAGCCTGACCGGTCCTAGTCCACCCCCGCCCGCCCGCCTCCCTCCCCCCGGGGCCCCTTCCCCCGTCGATCATGCAGTCGTGGTGGCCATTTTGGCCCCGGCTGCGGGATTTGTGCACCACCACAACTCCATGATCGACGCGCGCGCTCGCCGTTACTCGCCGGTACGGCGTGACTTAGCGATCGTTCAGGTGGGGGCCTTACACTCGACGTGCAGTCGAGGACCCGAGGAGGAGCCCTGCTCATGGACGCCGACGAGATCGACGCCGGACGGGCGCGCTGGCAGGCCCGGTACGACGCCGCGCGCAAGAGGGACGCGGACTTCACCACGCTCTCCGGGATGCCGGTGGAGCCGGTGTACGGGCCGCCGGAGGGCGCCACCTATCCGGGCTTCGAACGGATCGGCTGGCCGGGCGAGTATCCGTACACCCGGGGTTTGTATCCGACCGGCTATCGCGGGCGGACCTGGACGATCCGGCAGTTCGCCGGCTTCGGCAACGCCCAGCAGACCAACGAGCGCTACAAGATGATCCTCGGCGCCGGAGGCGGCGGCCTCTCGGTGGCGTTCGACATGCCGACGCTGATGGGTCGCGACTCGGACGACCCGCAGGCGCTCGGCGAGGTCGGCCACTGCGGCGTGGCCATCGACACCGCCACCGACATGCAGGCGCTCTTCGACGGCATCGACCTGGCCGGCGTCACCACCTCGATGACCATCTCCGGCCCGGCCGTGCCGGTGTTCTGCATGTACCTGGTCGCCGCCGAGCGGCAGGGCGCCGACCTGTCCAAGCTGGACGGCACCCTGCAGACCGACATCTTCAAGGAGTACATCGCGCAGAAGGAGTGGCTCTTCGACCCGGAGCCGCACCTGCGCCTGATCGGCGACCTGATGGAGTACTGCGCTCGGGAGATCCCGCGCTACAAGCCGCTGTCGGTCTCCGGGTACCACATCCGGGAGGCCGGCTCGACCGCGGCGCAGGAGCTGGCGTACACCCTGGCGGACGGCTTCGGCTACGTCGAGCTGGGTCTCTCGCGTGGGCTGGACGTGAACGTCTTCGCTCCCGGGCTGAGCTTCTTCTTCGACTCGCACCTCGACTTCTTCGAGGAGATCGCCAAGTTCCGGGCCGCCCGCCGGATCTGGGCCCGCTGGCTGCGCGACGTCTACGGCGCGACCAGCGAGAAGGCCCTGTGGCTGCGGTTCCACACCCAGACCGCCGGGGTGTCGCTGACCGCGCAGCAGCCGGTCAACAACGTCGTACGCACCGCCGTCGAGGCTCTCGCGGCGGTGCTCGGCGGCACGAACTCGCTGCACACCAACGCGCTGGACGAGACCCTGGCGCTGCCCACCGACGAGTCGGCCGAGATCGCCCTGCGTACCCAGCAGGTGCTGATGGAGGAGACCGGTGTGGTCAACGTGGCCGACCCGCTCGGCGGCTCCTGGTACGTCGAGGCGCTGACCGACAAGATCGAGGCCGAGGCGGAGGAGATCTTCGCCCGGATCCGGCAGCTCGGCGGGGACGGGCCGCACCAGATCGGCCCGATGACCTCGGGCATCCTGCGCGGTATCGAGGACGGCTGGTTCACCGGGCACATCGCCGAGTCGGCCTTCGTCTACCAGCAGGCCCTCGAGAAGGGTGACAAGAAGATCGTCGGGGTCAACTGCCACACCGGCACGGTCGCCAAGGAGTTGGAGATCCTGCGCATCTCGCACGAGGTGGAGCTGGAGCAGCGCCGGGTGCTCGCCGAGCGCAAGAGCGCGCGGGACGAGTCGGCGGTCCGCGCGGCGGTGACCCGGATGATCGAGGCGAGCCGTACCGACGAGAACATGATCCCCGCCATGCTCGACGCGGTCCGCGCCGAGGCGACCCTTGGCGAGATCTGCGACGCCCTGCGCGCCGAGTGGGGCACCTACCGGGAGCCAGCCCGCTTCTAACCCCCCGCCGTCACCCCGCCCCCGTCGATCTTGCAGTTTGTGCGCCGACATAAGGCATAAATGTGGCGTACCGGCGACAGAATGTGCAAGATCGCTGGGGGTGGGGGCGGGGCGTGAGAGTTGCAACGTCGGGGTTGCGGGTGAGCTGAGATCGGCGGCTCACGTGCGAGACTAGGTAACCATGAGCGACCCACGGATCACCTCGTCGATCTTCACCCGCGGCGCGGTCGACCTCAGCACGCTGCGTGGCCCCGCACCAGCAAGTACCCGCCCTGGCACGCCCCCGCAGGGCGGCCCGTCCAACGGCGCCCCCGGCGCGCCCACCGCCGGCGGTGACACCGCCATCGTGGACGTCACCGAGGCGACCATCCAGTCCGACGTGCTCGAACGCTCGATGGCCACGCCCGTCGTCGTGTTCTTCGGCGCGGCCGGCTTCCCGGAGAGCGACGAGTTCGCCCCGGTCCTGGAGCGGCTGAACGCCGAGGGCGGCGGCACCTGGGTGCTGGCCCGGGTCGACGTGCAGGAAAACCCCCGAATCGCCCAGATGTTCCGGGTGCAGGGCATTCCCATGGTCTACGCGGTCGTCGGCGGTCAGCCGGTCGACGCGTTCTCCGGAGTGGTGCCCGAGGGGCAGTTGCGGCAGTGGCTCCAGGCCGTACTCAAGGCCGGTGGCGTGACCGTGGCCGAGCCGGAGGACCCCCGCCTCGACGAGGCGGACGACGCGCTGATGAGCGGCGATCTGGACGCCGCCGAGCAGGCGTACCGGAAGATCCTCGCCGACGCCCCCGCGGACGCCGCGGCCACGGCGGGGCTGGCCCAGGTCGGGGTGGCCCGCCGGGTGGCCGGCGCCGACCCGTCCACCGCGCTGGCCGCCGCCGAGAGCGCCCCCGACGACGTCAACGCCCAACTGCTGGCCGCCGACATCGAGGTGCTCAGCGGCCTGGCCGAGCAGGCGTACGCGCGGCTCGTCGGTCTGGTCCGGCGCACCGCCGGTGAGGACCGTGAGACGGTCCGCCAGCACCTGGTCTCGCTCTTCTCCATCGCCGGCCCGGACGATCCGGCGGTCGCCTCGGCGCGTCGGGCCCTGGCCAGCGCCCTGTTCTGAGTTCGTAGCACGCCAGCGCGGGCCGGCGTTCCGGCCGGCCCGCCCGACCACCGAGGACGGGAGCTCATGATGCGCCGGATCGCCGTCCTCGACGCGCCGACAAATCTCGGTCTACGGCCGCCGACGCCCACGTCGGTCCCGGGTTGCGCCAAGGCGCCCGGGGCGCTGCGCGACCACGACCTGCTGGCCCGCCTCCGCGCCCGCGACGCCGGCTGCGTCACCCCCGCCCGGTACGACCCGGGCGACTGGCGGCCCGGTGACGGGGTGTGCCACGCCCGGGAGATCGCCGACTACTCGCTGGCCCTCGCCGAACGCATCGGCTCGATCATCGACCGGGGCGAGTTCCCGGTGGTGCTGGGCGGCGACTGCTCCGTGCTCCTCGGCTCGGCCCTGGCCATGCACCGCCTCGGTGAGGCCGTCGGCGGTCGGATCGGGCTGGTCTTCGTCGACGGGCACTCCGACTTCCGGCACCCCGGCAACGCCTCGTACGTCGGCGCGGCCGCCGGTGAGGACCTCGCCCTGGTCACCGGGCGAGGACAGGCCGACCTGGCCGCGCTGGAGGGCCGCCGGCCCTACTTCCGCGACATCGACGTGGTGGTGCTCGGCATCCGCGCACAGGACGAGTACCGGCTCGACCTCCAGGCCGCCGGGATCACCACCCGACCGGTGCCGGCGCTGCGTGCCGAAGGCGCCGCCCGGACCGCCCAGTGGGCGCACGAGCAACTCGCCGACTGCGCGGGCTACTGGGTGCACATCGACGTGGACGTGCTCGACCCCGCGGTGATGCCCGCCGTGGATGCCCCCGACCCGGGTGGAATCGCCTTCGCCGAGCTGGAGATCCTGCTCGCCGGCCTGGTCGACACCCCGCACTGCCTCGGCGTGGAGCTGACCGTCTTCGACCCCGACTACGACCCGGACGGCTCGTACGCGGCCGAGATCGTCAACACAGTGGTCGCCGGTCTGGCGCCGGTGACCGCCCCGGAAGCCGTGCCGCCCCGACTGCTGTCAGCCCGGCCGACGCCCTCCCCGCGACGCGGCAACGGCCGGGCCCCGACCGCCACCACCGATCGCTCCGACCGTGCCGAGCGTCTCGACCGTGCGGAGCGTGCCGACCGTGCCGAGCGTCTCGACCGTGCGGAGCGTCCCGACCGTGCCGAGCGGGTTGCGAGGCTCGAATTCCCCGCCGACATCGACGCCGCTGACATCGACCCCGCCGATGTCGGGCCTGCTGCGCTCGGGCCTGCCGGTGTCGGGCCTGCCGATGTTGGTGTCCCCGGCGCCGGTTCGTCGGTGAGCGCGGTGCCGTACGACATCCCGGCCGAGGGGGAGTCACCCGGCACAGGGGCAGGGGCCTACTCCGAGCCGTCGGGCGTCGCGGCCGGTGTCGCGCCCCTGGTCGAGCGCGAACCGGTCGGCCCGCCGGCGTCGGCCGGCCCAGGTCTCCTCCGACGCACCGCCCCGTCGACCCAGAACCCGCCCGAAAGGCGCGAAGCCGACACCGCCTGACCAGGTGGTGGGTCAGCGGGCCGGGAGGGCGCGGAGGAAGCGCTCGGCGATCGGGACGGCCGAGGCGGTGCTGGCCCCGCCCTTCTCCACGAAGACGGCGAACGCCACATCTCCCCGCCAGCCGACGAACCAGGCGTGGGTGTGGGCCGGGTTGTCGTCGTACTCGGCGGTGCCGGTCTTGCCGTACACCTCGCCCGGCACATCCTTGAGCGCGCTGCCGGTGCCGGCGGTGACCACCTCGCGCATCATCGTGCGCAGCGCCGCGACGGACTCTGGCTTGAGTTGCTCGCCGGCCGGGGCCGGCTTGGCCGGGGCCGGGTCGATCAGCAGCTTCGGCTGCTCGAAGCGGCCGCGGGCGACGGCGGCGGTGGCGCCGGCCATGGCGAGCGGGCTGACCAGCGTGGTGCCCTGCCCGAACGACGCGGCGGCCTGCTCGGTCGGGCTGCCGCCCGTCGAGACCTTGCCGGTGAAGGCGTCCGTGCCGAGGTCCCACTGACCCTCCAGGCCCAGCGAGCGGCCGGCGACGGCCAGCCCGTCGCCGCCGAGCTTCGGGGCCAGCGCGGCGAACGCCGTGTTGCAGGACTTGGCGAAGTCGGTGCGGAAGGGCACCGAGCCGAGCTCGAAGTTGTCCGAGTTCTTGAAGGACCGGCCGTCCACGGTGAAGGTCTTCTTGCAGTCGACCGGCCCGTCCAGCGTGACCGCGCCCCGGTCCAGTAGGCCCAGCGTGCTGACCATCTTGAACGTGGAGCCCGGCGGCACCTGGGCGTTGAAGGCCAGGTTCTCCCCGGCCGGGCCGGGGCCGTTCGCCGCGGCGAGCACGGCGCCGTCGCTGATCCGGAGCGCCACCAGGGCGGATCGGCGCGACTCGGCGCGCAGTGCCCCGTCGGCCGCGTTCTGGACGGCGACGTCCAGCGTGGTCTTCAGCGCCTGCCCGGGCTGCGGCTCCCGGCGGAACAGTTCGGTGCCTGTGGGTTCGAGTTTGCCGCCCTCGGCCGGACGCTCGACCACCACGGTCAGCCCGGGGCCGCCGCGCAGTCGTTCGTCGTAGCGGCCCTGCAGCCCGCCGTGCCCGACGAGGTCGCCGACGACGTACCGGTCGGGGTGCGCGGCGAGGTCGTCGGCCTGCGCCGGGTCGACCGTGCCGAGCAGCGCACGGGCGAACTCGCGGGTGGGCGCCAGGTCGATCTTGTCGGAGACGAACTTGGTGCCGGGCAGGTCGTAGATCCGGGGCTTGATCTGCTGGTACGCCTCCTCGCGGAGCGACACCACCTCGACGAATGCGCCCGGCTCGGCCTTGGCCACCCGATCGGGCAGGTCGGCCAGGTCGACGCCGGGGACCAGCGCCGGACGGATGGCCTTGAACGCCGCGTCGAGGTCCTTGACGAGCTTCTTGATGTCGGCGACACCGTTGGGCTGCACGCCCACCCGGACCACCGGGCGCGGGGTCACGATCGGCTTGCCGGCGTTGTCCAGCACCGCGGCGCGGGCACCGGGGTCGCGGCGCAGCGCCAACCGGTCACCCTTGGTGAGCTGCTCGTGCACCACCTTCGGCTCCCAGATCACCTGCCACTGGTCGTCGTCGCCGTGGGCGAGCCGCACCTCCCGGTCGTACGCCCAACGGGTCTGACCGGGCAGGGCCCACTCCACCTGCACGGTGGTGGTCGCGATGTCCTTCGTGATCTTCGGCTCGCCGCGACGGGTCAGCGTGGGCGGGGTGGCCCCCAGCTCACCGGAGAGGTCCTTGATCTCGCGCGCCACGTCGGCCGACGGCAGTTTCGAGCCGAGCGGGTCGATCAGACCGACCGCCTGGAGGTCACCGCTGCGCCAGCCCGCGAGGAAGGCGTCGACGGTGCGCTGCGGCCCGTCGTCACCCGAGCAACCGACCAGGACACCCGCCGCGAGGAGCGCCGTGGTGACGGCGGCGGCCAGCCGGCGGGCGGGGTTCGGCCGGTGGGGCCGGGGGTACGACAAGGGCATGAAGCTGGTCCTTCCGATCTCGGACTGCCCTCGCACGGTAGTACGCGAACGGCGTCCCCAACGTCCCCCAGGTGCTCGGCCGCGCTCAAAGACGGGCCGCCCCCGTGTGATGAACATCGCGTGGCGGGGTATCCGGCAGCCAGCCAACCTCGGACCCGCAACGGGTGAAAGGACAAAGTCCCGATCCGGACGTCTGGCCAGTGGTCCGCCGACGAAGGCGCACAACGGTAGGGCCTAGGCTGGGCGGCAGAGTGACCCACAACGCGGTGGGTCGAGGGGAGTGGCACCGATGGACCGGCGTCCGGCGATCAAACCGGAACCCGACCTCCGGCAGGATGACTCCGGCCGGGACGACGACAGCTTCGATTCGGCGACCGACGGGGACGGCTACGGCCGGCTCGACACGGGAGTCACCGGGCTGACCGGGTCGAGCATCGACACCATCTACGATCTGGGTCTGCCAACCGAGGCGTTGGCCGACGACGTGGAGGACGCCGAGCTCGACGAACCCGTCCCCAACGCGGAGCGCCTGGTGGCCCAGGCCGTCGCGCTCGCGGGGGACGACCACGACGCGGCGACACTTGTCGGCCGTTTCTGGCGGTTCGCCCCGGACGAGGAGCTGGTCGGCTTCACGGCGGAGGAAATGCTCGACGCGGCCCGGGCACACCGGGATCTCGCCCAGCAACGGGTCCCGGGCGAGTTGAAGCTGCGGATCCACGAACCGCACGCGGACCAGCACCACACGGTCGTCGAGATCGTCACGGACGACATGCCGTTCCTTGTCGACTCGGTGACGGCGCTGCTCAACTCGTACCACCTCGACGTACACCTGCTGGTGCACCCGCTGGTGGTGGTGCGGCGTGAGCCGCTGGGCCGGCTCACCGAGGTCTCCGCGGATGTGGAGCCGGACGACGCGATCTCCGGCGACATCATCGAGAGCTGGATGCGGATCGAGATCGACCCGGTCCGGGACGCGGCGGAACGGGACCGGCTGCGCCGCGAGTTGCAGCGGGTGCTCACCGATGTGCGGGAGGCGGTGGAGGACTGGCCGAAGATGCGTCAGCGTGCCCTCGCGCTCGCCGACGAGCTGGCGTCCGCCCGTACGTCCGACAACCGCCCACCGGTGCCGGAAAAGGACATCACCGACTCGGTGGAGCTGCTGCGCTGGCTCGCCCAGGACCACTTCACCTTCCTGGGCTACCGCGAGTACCGGCTGGTGGACGCCGACGGCGGTGACGCCACCGACCCGGTCGACGGCAAGGCGTTGGAGGCGGTGCTCGGCACCGGTCTGGGGATCCTGCGCTCCGATTCGCCGGACGCGCGGTCGCTGTCGTCGATGACGCCGGAGGCGCACGAGAAGGTGCTGGAGAAGCGCCTGCTCATCATCACCAAGGCCAACTCGCGTGCCACCGTGCACCGTTCGGCGTACCTGGACTACATCGGCTTCAAGATCTTCAACTCCGACGGCGAGGTGATCGGCGAGCGGCGCTTCCTGGGCCTGTTCTCGACGGCCGCCTACCGGACCAGCGTCCGCGAGTTGCCGGTGGTGCGCCGCAAGGTGGCCGAGGTGCTGGACCGCTCCGGCCTGAGCCAGCGCAGCCACTCTGGCAAGGATCTGATCCAGATCCTGGAGACGTACCCGCGCGACGAACTGTTCCAGATCAAGACCGACGACCTGTACCACGCGGTGGTCGGTGTGCTGCGGATGGCCGGCCGCCGGCAGCTGCGGGTCTTCCTGCGTCGCGACGCGTACGGGCGGTTCATCTCCTGCCTGATCTACCTACCGCGGGACCGGTTCACCACGCAGAACCGGCTGCGTATGCAGGACATCCTGCTGCGTGAGCTGAACGGCGTCGGGGTGGACTACACCACCCGGGTCACCGAGTCGATGCTGGCTCGGGTGCACTTCATCGTGCGTACCGACCCGACGCGGCCGCCCGGCGACATCGACGCCGACCTGCTGGCCGAGGAGTTGGCCGACGCCACCCGGCTCTGGGACGACGACTACCGCTTGGTGCTGGAGCGCAAGCTCGGCGACGAGCAGGCCAAGCACCTGTTCACCCGGTACGCCGACGCCTTCCCGGAGGGCTACAAGGACGGGCACACGCCGTACGAGGCGATGAAGGACCTGGCGAAGCTGGAGCTGCTGGAGGAGCCCGGCCAGCTGGAGATGCACCTGTTCCGCAAGCAGTTGGCGCCGCGGCCCGGCACACGGGTGCCCGGTGCGGACCTGGCCGAGGCCATGGACGTCCGGTTCAAGGTCTACCGGTACGGCGAGCCGATGATGCTCTCCGCCGTGCTGCCGGTGCTGCACTCGCTCGGCGTACGGGTGGTCGACGAGCACCCGTACGAGGTGGACCGGATCGACGGTCGGGTCTACCTGTACGACTTCGGCCTCATGCTGCCCGAGGGGCATCACGAGCTGGCCGAGGTGCGCCCGCACGTGGAGAACGCCTTCGCGGCGGCCTGGCGCGGCGAGGCCGAGGTGGACCGGTTCAACGAGCTGGTGCTGCGCGGCGGGTTGACCTGGCGGCAGGTGGTGGTGCTGCGGGCGTACGCGAAGTACCTGCGGCAGGCCGGCACGGTCTTCTCGCAGGACTACATGGAGCAGACCTTCATCGCGTACCCGAAGCTCGCCGCGTTGCTGGTGGAGCTGTTCGAGACCCGGTTCGCGCCGGGCGAGTTGAGCACCGAGCAGCGGCAGCAGCGCAGCGGTGAGCTGGTGGAGACGATCCGGGGCGCGCTGGACGACGTGGCGAGCCTCGACCAGGACCGGATCCTGCGCTCGTACCTGACGCTGATCGAGGCGACCCTGCGGACCAGCTTCTACCAGAAGCGCGCCGACGGGCGGCCCAAGGCGTACGTGGCGTTCAAGCTCGACCCGCAGGCCATTCCGGACCTGCCCGCGCCTCGACCGAAGTTCGAGATCTTCGTCTACTCGCCCCGGTTCGAGGGTGTGCACCTGCGGTTCGGGCCGGTGGCCCGGGGCGGGTTGCGGTGGTCCGACCGTCGGGAGGACTTCCGCACCGAGGTGCTGGGCCTGGTCAAGGCGCAGATGGTGAAGAACACCGTGATCGTGCCGGTCGGCGCCAAGGGCGGCTTCGTGTTGAAGCAGAAGCCGGGTGACCGGGACGAGGCGGTCGCCTGTTACCAGGAGTTCGTCGGCGCGATGCTGGACGTCACCGACAACATCGTCAGCGGGCAGATCGTGCCGCCCGAGGACGTGGTCCGGCACGACGGCGACGACCCGTACCTGGTGGTGGCGGCCGACAAGGGCACCGCGACGTTCTCCGACATCGCCAACGAGATCTCCAAGGCCCACAACTTCTGGATGGGCGACGCGTTCGCGTCCGGCGGATCCGCCGGCTACGACCACAAGAAGATGGGCATCACCGCCCGGGGCGCCTGGGAGTCGGTCAAGCGGCACTTCCGGGAGTTGGGCCTGGACACCCAGACCCAGGACTTCACGGTGGTCGGCGTCGGTGACATGTCCGGCGACGTGTTCGGCAACGGAATGCTGCTCTCCGAGCACATCCGGCTGGTGGCCGCCTTCGACCACCGGCACATCTTCCTCGATCCGGAGCCGGACGCCGCCACCTCGTACGCCGAGCGTCGGCGGTTGTTCGACCTGCCTCGTTCCTCCTGGGAGGACTACAACCCGGAGCTGATCTCGGCAGGTGGCGGCATCTTCCCGCGTACCGCGAAGTCCATCCCGATCACGCCGCAGGTCCGGGCGGCGATCGGCCTGGACGAGGACGTCACGCAGATGTCGCCGCAGGACCTGATGAAGGCGATCGTCACCGCCCCGGTGGACCTGTTCTGGAACGGCGGCATCGGCACCTACGTCAAGGCCTCCACCCAGACCAACGCCGAGGTGGGCGACAAGTCCAACGACGCGATCCGGGTGGACGGGCGCAACCTGCGCTGCCGGGTGGCGGGCGAGGGCGGCAACCTGGGCTGGACCCAGCTCGGCCGGATCGAGTACGCGTTGACCGGTGGCCGGATCTACACGGACTTCATCGACAACGCCGCCGGGGTGGACACCTCCGACCACGAGGTGAACATCAAGATCCTGCTCAACACGGCGGTGGCCGACGGGGAGCTGACCACGGCCGACCGGGACGAGCTGCTGGCCGGAATGACCGACGAGGTCGCCGAGCTGGTGCTGCGGGACAACTACGACCAGGCCCGGGCGATCAACAACGCCCAGGCCCAGGCCGCCTCTCTGCTCCCGGTGCACCGCCGGATGATCAACGAGCTGGAGCGTTCGGGCGGCTTGGACCGGGCGTTGGAGGCGCTGCCGCCGGACGAGGAACTGGCGGTCCGCAGCGAATCCGGCCTGACCGCGCCCGAGTTCGCGGTGCTGCTCGCGTACGTGAAGATCGTCCTGGAGCGGGAGATCCTCACCGAGGGGTTGGCCGACGAGGAGTGGACGACCGAGGTCCTGGTCAACTACTTCCCGACGCCGATGCGCGAGCGGTTCGCCGACCGGATGGGCCGGCACCGGCTGCGCCGGGACATCGTCACCACCGTGCTGGTCAACGAGGCGATCAACCGGGGTGGCATTTCGTTCATCTTCCGGGTGGTCGAGGAGACGGCGGCCAGCGCGGCGGACGTGATCCGGGCGTACGTGGTGGTCAGCGAGGTGTTCGGCCTGCGCGACCTGTGGGACGCGGTCGAGGCGTTGGACAACAAGGTGGCACCGGAGCTGCAGACCAGCGTCTACCTGGACACCCGCCGGCTGCTCGACCGGGCGGTGCGGTGGCTGGTCTCCAACCGGCGCTCGCCGATCGACGTGCCGGCCGAGATCGCCCGGCTGCGGGACGGGGTCACCCGGCTGCTGCCGGGGCTCGAGGAACTGTTCTACGGCAACGAGCGCCAGGGCATCGCCGCGCACATGGACTCGATGACCGAGCGTGGGCTGCCCCGCGAGCTGGCGGAGCGGGCGACCCGGCTGATGTACAGCTTCGGCCTGATGGACGTGGTGGAGACCGCGAACGCCAGCGGGCGGGACGTCAGCGAGGTGGCGTCGGTCTACTTCGTGCTGTCCGACCTGTTCCGGGTGGACTCGCTGCTGTCGAAGATCTCCCTGCTGCCGCGGGAGGACCGTTGGCAGACGCTGGCCCGGATGGCGCTGCGGTACGACCTGTACGCCGCGCTGGCCGCGCTCACCGCGGAGGTACTCGACTCCACCCCGGGCGACCTGCCGCCGCACGAGCGGGTGCAGCAGTGGGAGCAGTCCAACGCCACCTCCATCCACCGCGCCCGACGGGCGATGGGGGAGTTCGACGAGTCGCGGGCGGACCTCGCCGCGCTGTCGGTGCTGCTGCGCCAGATCCGCACCCTGGTGCGGACCTCCGCAGCCGCCTGAGTCAGGTACGCCGGACGCGGTCCGGCCGGTCGGGTCACCCCGACCGGCCGGACCGCTTTCGTTCGTCGCGGGTCACGCCGCCAGGGTGGCGAAGACGACGATGTTGTCCTGGTAGCTCTTCGCGGCCGCGTCGAACTGACCGCCGCAGGTGACCACCCGCAGGCTGGGCCGGTCGCTCGGTCCGTACACCAACTCGGTGGGGAAGGCCGTCTTCGGGTACGACTTCACCGAGTCGACCGTGAAGGTGGCCGGCACCCCGTCGGCGCGGCGCACGGTGACGGTGTCGCCGGGGGTGAGAGCGCCGAGGTCGAAGAAGACGGCCGGGCCGAGCACCGCCGAGTCGACGTGCCCGACGATGACCGCGTTACCCGTCTCGCCGGGGCTCGCGCCGGGCTCGTACCACCCGGCCTGGTCGGCCTTGTCCAGCGGAGGGACCTGGACGGTGCCGTCCGGGTTGGTGCCCAACGACATGATCGTCGCGTCGACACCGATCCGGGGGATCTCGATGCTGGTCGGTGCCGAGCGGGCCAACCCGGCCGGAGCATCTCCCTGACCGGCCGGCTGCCCGTCGTCGGCGGTGCTCGCCGGCCCGGTCGCCTCGGGGCCGGCCTGGGCCAGCGGCTGCGGCGGCCGGGGACTGGGCGTTGTCTTCAGGGAGGCGCCGATCATGCCGGCGCCGATCATGGCCATGGTGACGACGACGGCCGTGCCGGCGGCACGCCACGGTCTCCCGTGGCGGCCGCCGGCCGGTGTCGTCGTCACGTCAGACGAGCGAACCATCGGTCCGCCGACGACGCATCAGCACGATCCCGCCCAGCGCGGCAGCGCCGAGCAGGCCCGCCCCGCCGGTGGCCAGACCCCGGTCGGTGCCGGTGCTCACGCCACCGTCACCACCGTCGACACCGCCGTGCGGCAGCACGACGAGCTCGCCCTCGCCGCAGGAGCCCTTGAGCTCGTAGCGGCCCGGCTTGGCGTCCTTGTCGACCTTGGCCTCGCCGTAGTAGACGAACTCGCGGTCGTCGCCCCGGTCACGCTCGTCCGAGTTGCGCTCGTCCTTGCCGTAGCCGCCGCGGTCGTCCGAGTTGCGCTCGTCCTTGCCGTAGCCGCCGCGGTCGTCCGAGTTGCGCTCGTCCTTGCCGTAGCCGCCGCGGTCGTCCGAGTTGCGCTCG
>NZ_JBITGG010000013.1:181070-213762 GCF_044456765.1 Micromonospora sp. NPDC050784
GTAGTCCTTGCCGTAGCCGCCGTGCTCGTCCGAGTTGCGCTCGTCCTTGCCGTAGCCGCCACGCTCGTCCGAGCCGTACTCGGAGCCGTGCTCGTCCTTGGACTCCCAGCCCTTGTCCGAGCCGTACTCGGAGCCGTGCTCGTCCTTGCCGTAGCCGCCGCGCTCGTCCGAGCCGCGCTCGTCCTTGCCGTAACCGCCACGCTCGTCCGAGCCGTACTCGGAGCCGTGCTCGTCCTTGGACTCCCAGCCCTTGTCCGAGCCGTATTCCGAGCCGTGCTCGTCCTTGCCGTAGCCGCCGCGCTCGTCCGAGCCGTACTCGGAGCCGTGCTCGTCCTTGGACTCCCAGTCCTTCTTGTCCTCGTCCTTGGAGTCCCAGTCCTTCTTGTCACGGCCTTCTTCGGCGTCCTGGCCGTGCTCCTCGCCCTTCCAGTCCTTGCTGTCCTCGTCGCCGTAGGCGTCTGCGGCAGCGCCGCCACCCTGGCCGCCCTTGCCGTGCTCGTCCTTGCCCTTGTCGTCCTTGCCGTTCTCGTCCTTGCCTTCGTGGTCCTTGCCCTTGTCGTCCTTGCCGTTCTCGTCCTTGCCTTCGTGGTCCTTGCCCTTGTCGTCCTTGCCGTTCTCGTCCTTGCCTTCGTGGTCCTTGCCGTTCTCGTCCTTGCCGTGCTCGTCCTTGCCCTTGTCGTGGTCGGAGGAGTTCTCCTCCTCGCGCCACTCGCGGTCCTCGCCCCGGTCTTCGTGCGCCGGCTTGAGCTTGACCTTGCCGGTGACCTTGGACCACACGTACGCGTGCTCCTGCCGATCCGGGCAGATCTCGAGGAGCTTGACCTCGTCGCCGGCCTTGACGACGTGCGGCTTGGCGTAGACCTTGCCGTCTTCGTGGCCGTTGGCGAACGCGATCCCCGGTGCGAACACCAGGAGCGACGCGCCGCCGAGCGCGGCGCCCGCAACGACCTTCCCGAGCATCTTCTTAGCCATGACCTGCGTCACTCCATCCCTGTTGTCCTGAGCTCGGCGACAACCGAGCTAAGACCGACGTTAGACGGTTTCATGACTTATGAAGTGAAAGATTCGCGTTTTGACCTTTGATCCAAGTAAGCGGTGAAGGGGTGCTACGCGGCTTTCGCCGCGCCGAGCGTCGTGTCGCGCGGCCCAGGACCTTCTGGGTACGGCACGGCGTTCCGCGCTCGCCGTGCCCGGCCGGCCTCGGTCATCCGGTAGCGGCGGGTCCGAGCGGCCCGTGCCGCTCGGGCGCGCTCGGGGGTATCGTCCGAAACGCTCGGGCAAGGCATCGAGCCATTGCCATGGAAGCGCTCCCATGCAAGAATCGGCGAACGCGGTTCAGAGAGCCACACCGTGCAGGCAGGGGAGTCGAGGGCACCCGTTCATCGGGCGACATCCCGCCGCTGATCGACCGGCCGAAGCATCGGCCGGGCACCACCACCACCACCATCGCCCGTCCGGGTCGGGCGCCCCCCAAGAATCCCGTTGGCGCCGACGGCCGTCCGTGCAGGACGCCCATCGGGCCGTCCCGCCGGGCCGTACTCGGGCCCGGTCTCGCCCAAGGAGATCAGTGGCATGAATGTGTGGAGAAGGCTAACCGGCCCACGCCGGGCCCTCGCGCTCGCCGGCGCGGGTGCCCTGGTCGCCGGTGGGCTCGTAACGATTCCGGTTACCGCGGCGCAGGCCGCGACGCAGTGCGACATCGCGTACACGAGCAACGAGTGGCCCGGCGGTTTCACCGCGAGCGTCACGATCAAGAACGTCGGCGACCCGCTGAACGGCTGGACGCTGGGCTGGACCTTCCCCAACTCCGGCCAGCGCGTGCAGCAGGGCTGGTCGGCCACGTTCACCCAGTCCGGCAGCCAGGTCACCGCCCAGAGCCTGTCCTACAACGGCACCCTGGCCACCGGCGCGTCGACGAGCATCGGCTTCAACGGCGCGTGGAGCGGCAGCAACCCGAAGCCGACCTCGTTCACCCTGAACGGCGTGGTCTGCAACGGTGGCACCACCCCGCCGACCACGCCTCCGCCGACCGACCCGCCGCCCACCACGCCGCCGCCGACCGACCCGCCGCCCACCACGCCGCCGCCCGGCACCAAGGTCGACAACCCGTACGCCGGGGTGCGCGGCTACGTGAACCCTGAGTGGAAGGCCAAGGCGGACGCCGAGGCCGGCGGAAGCCGGGTCTCCAACAACCCCACCGCCGTCTGGCTGGACCGGATCGCCGCGATCAACGGCACGCCCGACAGCAGCTCCAACGGTGCCTTCGGGGTGCGGCAGCACCTGGACGAGGCGCTGCGCCAAGGCGCCGGTTACATCCAGTTCGTGATCTACAACCTGCCCGGCCGGGACTGCTCCGCGCTCGCCTCCAACGGTGAGCTGGGCCCGGACGAGCTGCCCAAGTACAAGGCCCAGTACATCGACCCGATCGCCGCTATCCAGGGCGAGTCGAAGTACAGCAGCCTGCGGATCATCAATGTCATCGAGATCGACTCGCTGCCGAACCTGGTCACCAACACGTCCGGTCAGCCCGGCGGCACGGCCATGTGCGACACGGTCAAGGCCAACGGCGCGTACGTCAACGGTGTCGGCTACGCCCTCGCCAAGCTCGGCGCGATCGGCAACGTCTACAACTACATCGACGCTGGTCACCACGGCTGGCTCGGCTGGGACTCCAACTTCGGCCCGACCGCCGACATCCTGAAGACCGCCGCGGTCGCCTCCGGCAGCACGGTCAACAACGTGCACGGGTTCATCACCAACACCGCGAACTACTCGGCGCTGACTGAGCCGTACTTCAAGGTCACCGACAACGTGAACGGCCAGTCGGTGCGGCAGTCCAAGTGGGTCGACTGGAACTTCTACGTCGACGAGTTGTCCTTCGCCCAGGCGTTCCGTACCAAGCTGGTCTCGGTCGGCTTCAACTCCAACATCGGCATGCTGATCGACACGTCCCGCAACGGTTGGGGTGGCTCCGCGCGGCCCACCGGGCCGGGTGCCACGACCAGCGTCGACACGTACGTCAACGGGGGTCGCATCGACCGTCGGGCCCACCTCGGCAACTGGTGCAACCAGGCCGGTGCCGGCCTCGGCGAGCGGCCGCGGGCCAACCCGGCGACGGGCATCGACGCCTACGTCTGGGTGAAGCCTCCGGGCGAGTCGGACGGCTCCAGCAAGGAGATCCCGAACAACGAGGGCAAGGGCTTCGACCGGATGTGTGACCCGACCTACGGCGGCAACGCCCGGAACGGCAACAACCCGTCGGGTGCGCTGCCGGACGCGCCGATCTCCGGTGCGTGGTTCTCCGCCCAGTTCCAGGAGCTCATGCGCAACGCCTACCCGGCGCTCTGATCGGGTAGCTCACGCACCAACCCGCTGCCAGTGGTTGGTGAGGCACTGTTGGCAGCAGGTTCCCCCCGGGTCCCCGGCCCGACCGTCACAGGTCGGGTCGGGGACCCCCCTTGTCGTCCCGACTCAGGGCACGGTGCGTTCGATCGCCGCCCGGCCCTGCTCGGCCAGGTCGCGGCGGGCCTTCTCCAGGTTCTCCGGTGTCAGGTCCTGGCCGCGGGCCATCACCAGGTCCTCCGGCTCCCAGGGCTGCTCGCTCCCGGTGCGGATGTTGTCCCCACCAGCGCCGGTGCCCGTCCCGGTCGCCCCGGTGCCGGCGGCGTACGGGTCGCCGATCAGCTCGTCGGTGTCCGGTGCGAGGTCGTCCGGTCGGCTGCGGGGTTCGGCGAAGCCTGGCGTGTCCCGGTCGGGGCCACCGCCGGTGCGCAGCTGCGGCACGGTGGCGTCATCGTCCACCGCCGAGGCCACCTCGGGGCTGTCCTCCAGCGGCGGTTGGCGATCGCGATCGGTCATGGTGCTGCCTCCTGTGTCCGACACGGTGCCTGATTTCCCCCACGTACCCCTTCGTGCCGCGCTCATGCCGCACGGCCCGGCGGTCGGGCCGGGCCGTGCTCATGTCGTGCGGTCGGGCCGGGCGGCCCGGCGGTCAGGCGTCGGGTTGCTTCTCGTTCGGGGCCGGCGCCTCCGCTGGGCGCAGCCACTGCCAGAGCAGCATGAGCAGCCCGAACACGAGCATCGCCAGCCCGGCCCACAGGTTGATCCGTACGCCTTCGGCCTTGTCGATCTCGGCCCGGCTGTCGAAGATGCCGATCAGCGTCACGATGATCCCGTACGCGACGAAGAGGCCACCGATCACCCGGCGGATGTCGAACAGCCGGGCCGCGGCTGAGCGCCGCTGCTCCGCCTGCGCCTCGTCGATCAGCGGGTCCTGTGCCGGCTGGCCATCGTTGCTCATCTGCCGACCCCTTTCCTTAGAAGACCGGGATGTAGAAGAGGGCGGCCAGCGCGACCGCGATCAGACCGAGCAGCACCGGGGAGCGGTACCAGACGGCGTCCCCGGCGAGCACGTCGCCCTTCAGGTCGACGCCGCCCATGCCGTACACCAGCCCGCGCAACTCCTCGTCCCGCTTGGGTGAGGTGAGCGGGGTGACGATCGCGGCGACCACCACCGCCGTGACGAACGCCAGACCGGCACCCCAGAAGCTCTCCTCCAGGTCGGAGTTGAAGTCGACCACACCGCCCTTGTAGAGCAGGTAGAGGCTCAGCGACACCAGGGTGCCCAGCAGCAGCGACCAGAAGCCGGCCAGGGCGCTCATCCGCTTCCAGAACATGCCGATGATGAAGGTGGCGAACAGCGGCGCGTTGAAGACGGAGAAGAGTGCCTGGATGTAGTTCATGATGTTGCTGAACCCGGCCGCGATGAACGCGGTGCCGATCCCGATCACCACGGCGGCGACCGTCGCCCACCGGCCGACCCGCAGGTAGTACTCGTCCGACCGGTCCCGGCGGATGTACGCCTGCCAGATGTCGTAGGTGAAGACGGTGTTGAAGCCGCTCACGTTGGCCGCCATGCCGGCCATGAACGAGGCGAGCAGGCCGGTGACCGCCACCCCGAGCACGCCGTTGGGGAGCAGGTCGCGCATCAGCAGCGGGATGGCGTTGTTGTACTGCAGGTCGCCGCTCTCCGCGCCGAGGCCCTTCACCGTCACCAGGGCCACCAGGCCGGGGATGACCGTGACCAGGGGGATGAACAGCTTCGGGTACGCCGCGATGATCGGCGTACGTCGGGCGGCGCTCATGTTCTTGGCCGAGAGGGCCCGCTGCACCTCGGCGAAGTTCGTCGTCCAGTAGCCGAACGACAGCACGAAGCCGAGGCCGAAGACGATGCCGATCCAGTGCGCGCCCAGCGGGTTGGCCGTGCTGCCGGTGTCCTGCCACGCGTGCAGGCCCGCCTCGCCCAGCTTGGTGTCGCCGACCGCGTCCATCAGGCCGTTCCACCCGCCGACCTTGACCAGACCGATCACGGTGACCGGGATGAGGCCGGCGAGGATGACGAAGAACTGGAGCACCTCGTTGTAGATCGCCCCGGACAGGCCGCCGATGGTGATGTACGCCAGCACGATCGCCGCGCCGACCACGATCGCCGTCCAGAGCGGCCAGCCGAGCAGCGCCTGCATGACGAGGGCCAGCGCATAGAGGTTCACGCCGGCGATCAGCACCTGGGCGACGGCGAAGCTGAGCGCGTTGAGCAGGTGGGTGGGGCGGTTGAACCGCAACCGCAGGTACTCCGGCACGCTGCGGACCTTGGAGCCGTAGTAGAAGGGCATCATCACGATGCCCAGGAAGACCATCGCCGGGACCGCGCCGATCCAGTAGTAATGGACCGTCATCACGCCGTACTGGGCCCCGTTCGCGGCCATTCCGATGATCTCCAGCGCGCCCAGGTTCGCCGAGACGAAGGCGAGACCGGTCACCCAGGCCGGCAGGGAGCGGCCGGAGAGGAAGAAGTCGACGCTGGTCCGGATCGCCCGACGCGCGGCGAAGCCGACCCCGAGGACGGTGACGAAGTACAGCGCCAGAATCAGGTAGTCCAGGCCGTTCATGTTGAGCCGAAGACCGTCGCCGTCCATCCCGCCACCCCTCGTCCCGACGTCCGCGCTGGTTGGTGCGCGCGCGCCCTATTACCCCGTCCGGGCGGTTTCACTCCCGGAGGTCGAGACCGCCGCGTTCAGGCCCGCTCGGGCGGTCTCGGACGCCCGGCGATGATGGTTACGCAAAGGGGCGCCCCGGCCGTCACGGCCGGGGCGTCCAGTTGTCGGTCGGGTGTGACTCAGCGACCGAGTACGCGGTCCAGGAAGTCCCGGTAGTTGCGGACCGCCATCCGCAGTTGCTCGGTGTCGGCCGAGCCGGCGTCCTGCCACCCGCCCAGCGTGTTCTTCTGCGCGGCCAGCGCCGAGGAGAGGGCCTGGATGGCCTCCTCCACCAGCGACTGCGCCTCGCCGGCAGCCGCCTGCGGGTCGTCGACGAAGCGCAGCTGCACGTCCCGCCAGCGGTCCCGGAAGCCCTGCGCGGTGTCCGTGTCGAGGAGCGTGGCCGGCTCGGCCGCGACGGTCGACCCGGCGGGCCGGGATGTTCCGGCGGACTCCAGCGTGGGGCTGGTGTCGTCGCCGGGGACCGGCTCGCCGTCCGCGTCCGGGTCGACCATCTCCGGCGTCGCGCTGCCGTAGCCGGCCGCGCCCGCCGTGGCGGCGTCCCGATCGCCGGTCAGGTCACCGCGCCGCTCCGGGTCGCCGTCCGTGCTCCCCATGGGGACGACGGTGCGCGCGGACGTGTCCGCGTCGGTGCGGTCGGCGCTGTGGTCGAGGTCCGCGCTGTCGTCGTCGACGTCGGTGTCGCGGCGGTGCAGTTCGGCGGTGGGGTCGGCGCGCAGGCCCTCCCGCTCGCCGTCCTCGGCGCCGTCGCCCGGCTGGGCGGTCCGCTCGGCCCGGGGGTCCGGCTGATCCTGCGGGTGTGGGCTGGCCAGCGCGGAGGCGGCCACCGCGTCGGCCACCGTGGTGGCGCCGAACGTCGTCGGCAGCGGCCCCGGCTCGTGGAAACCGCCCTCGTCGGTGTCGCGCCGGTGACGCGGGTCGGAGTCGTCGGTCAGCTCGTCGTCGGCCGGGTCGTACGCGGGATCCCGGCCGGTGTCGTCGGTCCGCTCGTGGGCGGCGGTCTGGTCGTCGAAGGTGCCCCGGTCGTCGAGGGCGTCCTCAGGGACGTCGGAGCGGCCGGCCCGGTCGCCGGCCGGGGGTACCGGCACGGGCGCGGACCGGACGGCCTCCGGGTGGTCGTTGCTCACCTGCTGCTCTTCCTGGCGCATCGGTGGCCTCCTCAGCGGCTCGTGGCGTCGTGGTCCGGGTGGTGGCGCTGTTCGGGCGTACGGTTGCCGACCGGCTCCTCGCCCAGCAGGTCGGCGAAGAGTGCGCGGTAGTGCACGACCGCCTGCCGCAGCTCCTCGGTGCTGGCCTCGCCCCGGGAGTTGCGCAGGTGGATCTCGTGCGCGTCCCGGTAGTTCGTCAGTGTGCGGGCGTGCTCGACGGAGAGGTGGGCGATCTGGTCGGAGAAGTCACCGGTCGGGTAGCCCTGCTCCTCGATGAGGCGGGTGACCAGTTCGTCCGCGTCGCCCACGGTCTCGCCGGGGGAGTCGATGAAGCGGACCTGGAGTTCCTCCCAGGCGGCGCTGTACCGGGCCCGGGACTCCGGGCTGAGTGGGGTGAGCGTGAGCTCGGCATGCCGGCGTTCCCGGTCGCGCAGCTCGCGCTCGGCGGCGGACCGGCTGTCCTGTTCCGCCACCACCCGGTCGTACTCCGGCCCGAACCGGTTGCGCAGCGCGCGACGGCGGCCGAGCGAGCGGGCGGCCACGGCCAGAGCCGCGACGATCACCAGCACGACGAGCACGATGACGATTACCTGCGTGGGCGACATGGGCTCCTCCTTCGTCTCCTGGTATTCCCTCTGCGTAGTGATCGCCAATCCCGATCCGAGACACTTTCCTGACGGGGGCCGCAACTGCCCGCCAGCCAAAACTTGACTCATTCCAGAAAAGACGCTTGGGTGGGGTGATGCACCCACAGCCCAGCAAGCCGATCCTCACCACCCGGCAGGGTCACCCCGTGCACAACAACCAGCAGCAGCGGACGGTCGGCTCGCGCGGCCCCGCCACGCTGGAGAACTACCACTTCCTGGAGAAGATCAGCCATTTCGACCGGGAGCGGATCCCGGAGCGGGTGGTGCACGCGCGCGGTTTCGTCGCACACGGCGAGTTCGAGGCGTACGGGACCATTGGCGACGCGCCGGCCGCGACGTACACCCGGGCCAAGCTGTTCCAGGTCAAGGGCAGGAAGACGCCGGTGAGCGTGCGCTTCTCCACGGTCATCGGCGGCCGGGACTCCTCGGAGGCCACCCGCGACCCGCGTGGCTTCGCCGTGAAGTTCCGCACCGAGGACGGCAACTGGGACCTGGTCGGCAACAACCTGCCGGTCTTCTTCATCCGAGACGCGATCAAGTTCCCCGACGTCATCCACTCGCTGAAGCCGGACCCGGTGACCTTCCGTCAGGAGCCGAACCGGATCTTCGACTTCATGTCCAACACCCCCGAGTCGATGCACATGCTGACCTGGCTGTTCAGTCCACGCGGCATCCCGGCCAACTACCGGACGCAGGACGGCTTCGGTGTGAACACCTACCGGATGGTCAACGCCGCGGGCGAGGGTGTGCTGGTCAAGTACCACTGGAAGTCGCAGCAGGGCATCCAGTCGCTGACCGAGGAGCAGGCCTCGGCCATCCAGGCCGGCGAGTTGGGCCACGCCTCCAAGGACCTCTACGAGGCCATCGAGCGCGGCGAGTGCCCCCGGTGGGAGCTGCACGTCCAGATCATGAGCGACGACGAGCACCCGGAGCTGGACTTCGACCCACTGGACGACACCAAGACATGGCCGGAGGACGCGTTCCCGCTGCGCCCGGTCGGCATGATGACGCTCAACCGCAACGTGGGCAACGTCCACAACGAGAACGAGCAGATTGCCTTCGGCACCGGCGTACTGGTCGACGGCCTGGACTTCTCCGACGACAAGATGCTGGTCGGACGGACGTTCTCCTACTCGGACACCCAGCGCTATCGGGTCGGCCCGAACTACCTCCAGCTGCCGATCAACGCGCCGCGCGAGGACGTCCAGGTCAACACCAACCAGGACGGCGGCCAGATGTCGTACGGGGTGGACAACCGGGCCGGTAACCCGCACATCAACTTCGAGCCGTCCTCGGTGGCCGGTCTCGACCAGGCCGACGAGTCGTACCGGGAGTACCGGCCGTTCGTCTCGGGTCAGGTCATGCGGGCGCCGATCGAGCGGCAGAACAACTACGCCCAGGCCGGCGAGCGTTTCCGCACCATGCCCCAGTGGGAGCGCGACGACCTGGTGAAGAACCTGGTCAACCTGTTGGGTCAGTGCGACAAGGACATCCAGCAGAAGATGGTCTGGCACTTCAGCCAGTGCGACGACGCCTACGGTCGGCGGGTCGCCGAAGGCCTCGGCATCGCCGACCACGCCTGATCCCCACCGTCCGTCGCCGGCTCCGCCGGCAGCCGCGACAACGGCCCCGCCGCACGCGAACGTCCCGCCGGTCCGCCGACGGGGCGTTCGCCGTTCCCATCCCGCGCACATCCCGGAGCGTCGATGTCGGCGCGACGGGCGGTAGTGCAACGGCCCTCGATTACGTATCCTGCCCAAGGCGCCCGCGCCGGTGCCCGGTGACACGGCCGGGCACGCAGCCGGCCGGCGCGTTGCCCGGCGGTGCCGGCGCCCCTCCTGCCACCCCTGTACGGGCGAGGTCTGATGAGAACCCGCGACTGGCCGATCCGCTCGAAGCTGACCGCGTTGGTCGTCGCACCGGTGACCGCGCTCCTGGCACTGTGGATCTTCGCAACCACGCTGACCTTCGGTCCCGCCCTGAACCTGCTCTCCGCCCGCACCCTGCTGTACGACCTGGGTCGTCCCGGCGAGACAGTGGTCACCGAACTGCAACGGGAACGCCGGCTCTCGGCGGTGCAGCTCGCCGGCAACACCGAGCTGCCCGCACTCGCCGAGCAGCGCGGGCGCACCGATCGGGCGGTCGCCGAGCTGCGCCGCCGGGTGGACGGGGAACCCCTGCGCGACGCCGCGGACGACCTGCTGGAGACCCGGGTCGACCAGCTGGTCAGCGCCCTGGCGGCGCTACCCAGCGGGCGGAAGTTCATCGACGACCGCAAGGTGGACCGGGCCGGCGCGATCGGCCTGTACAGCGGCATGGTCTCCGCGGCGTTCCAGGCGTTCGCCGGCATGGCGACCCTGACCGACCCGGCCATCAACCGGCAGGCACTGGCGCTCACCGCACTGGGTCGCTCCCGGGAACTGCTCGGCCAGAGCGACGCGCTGCTGGCCGGCGCGCTGACCGCCGGGCGGTTCGCCGAGGGGGAGCACACCCAACTCGTACAGGCCATCGGCAACCAACGGTGGCTCACCGAGAGCGCCGTGGCCGACCTGCCCGAGAGCAGCCGGATCGCCTACGAACGGTTGACCGAGGGCGAGGCGTTCACCCGGCTGCGCGCGATGCAGGACGCGCTTGTCGTACCGAACCGGTCCGGCCGGCCGGCGGTCGACGCGGCGGCCTGGCAGGCCAGCCAGGACGCGGTGCAGCAGCAGTTGCGGACCTTCGAGCTGTCCGAGGCCGACGCTCTCACCGACCGCTCGGTGCCGATGGCGGTCCGCATCCTGGTGCGGCTGGCCGCCGCCGGTGTGCTCGGGCTCCTCGCCGTGGTCGTCTCGGTGCTGGTGGCGCTGCGGGTCGGCCGCACCCTGGTCCGGCGGCTCAGCGGCGTCCGCACCGCCGCGCTGGAACTGGCCGAGCACCGGCTGCCCGACGTGGTGACCCGGCTGCGCCGTGGCGAGCAGGTCGACGTCGCCCGGGAGGCGCCGCCGCTGGAGTACGGCCACGACGAGATCGGCGAGGTCGGGCGCGCCTTCACCGAGGTGCAACGCACCGCCGTCCAGGCCGCGGTGGACGAGGTCACCCTGCGTCGCGGGCTCAACGAGGTCTTCCTCAACATCGCCCGACGCAGCCAGAGTCTGGTGCACCGTCAGCTGCACCTGCTGGACCGGATGGAGCGGCGTAGTGAGGACCCGGACGAGCTGGCCGAGCTGTTCCAGGTCGACCACCTGGCCACCCGACTGCGCCGGCACGCCGAGGACCTGGTCATCCTCGCCGGCTCCGCGCCCGGCCGCGGTTGGCGAAACCCGGTCGCGATGGTCGACCTGATCCGCGGCGCGATCTCCGAGGTCGAGGCGTACGAGCGGGTGGACGTCACCGCCGTGCAACCGGCCGGCGTGCTGGGGCGGGCGGTCGGTGACGTCATCCACCTCCTCGCCGAGCTGGTCGAGAACGCCACCGCCTTCTCCCCACCGGACACCCGGGTCACTGTCACCGGGGCGCAGGTGGCCAACGGGTACGCCCTGGAGATCACCGACCAGGGGCTGGGCATGTCCGACGCGGCGCTGGAGGCCGCCAACACCCGGCTGGCCAGCTCACCCGAGTTCGACCCGGCGCAGAGCGCCCGACTCGGCCTGTTCGTGGTGGCGCGGCTGGCGGCCCGACACGGCGTACGGGTGCGGTTGCGCCCCTCCGGGGAGGGCGGCGTGACCGCCGTGGTGCTCGTTCCCGGCGACCTGGTCACCACCGAACCGCCGGCCGGCCCTGACCCCGCCACGCTCGGCGCCGCGTCGGCCGACCCGAGCCGGCGGCTGGCCCGGACGGCGCGCCGGGGCACCGTGACCCGCCCCCGTACCCGCCCGCCGACCGCCCCGCCCGCCAGCACGCCTCCGCCCGCCCCACCCACCGGAGCGCCGACCCCGGCCACCCCGCCCGCCAATGGGCGCGACGACGGGTCGGCGACCTCCGACGAGCCGGCCGACGAGCTGGATGGCCTGCCGCGCCGGGTGCGACGTCGTACCCCGGTCACCCAGCCCCGGTCGACCGTCACCGACACGCCGTCACCCCGCTCGCCCGAGGAGGTCCGCCAGGTGATGGCGGCGCTACAGGCCGGCACGGCGCGCGGACGCGCCACCGCCAGCAACCCGACCGGCCCGGTGGCGCCAACGGCGGCGCCGACCGGTCCGGCGGTTCCGGCGGCCCCCACCGACCCGCCGACGACCTCCGAACCCCCGACCGCGACTGAGAGGGACGCCTAGTGCGGCATTCGACGAAGCAGAGCGCCGGCCTCGACTGGTTGCTCGACGAGCTGGTGCAACGGGTACCGGCCGCCCGCGAGGCGGTGGTGCTGTCCGCCGACGGCCTGCTGCTCGGTTGTTCGGCCGAGTTGGAGCGCTCCGACGCCGAACACCTCTGTGCGCTCGCTGCCGGCTTCTCCAGCCTGGCCCGGGGCGCCAGCCGCCACGTGGACGGCGGCCCGGTCCGGCAGACCGTGGTGGAGATGGAGGCGGCGTACCTCTTCGTCACCGCCGCCGGGCAGGGTGCCTGCCTCGCCGTGGTGAGCGACGCCGACGCGGACATCGGGCTGGTCGCGTACGAGATGGCGATGCTGGTGATCCGGGTGGGGGAGAGCCTCGCCGCGCCGGCCCGATCGGCTCCGGGTACCGGAGATGCGGACTGAGCCGCCCGGGCCGCAGCACGAGTGGCTGGACGGCGAAGCCGGCCCGGTGATGCGCCCGTACACGCTCACCGGAGGCCGGGTACGCTCCGCCGTCGACGATTTCAACCTGGTCGCGTTCGTGTTGGCCGGTTCGGACGTCGACGCGGCGAGCCAACCGCACCTGCTGCCGGAGCATCGACGGCTGGTCGCGTTGGCCCACCGACCGGTGTCGGTGGCCGAACTGGCAGCCGAGCTGGACCTCGCGGTCGGCGTGGTCCGGGTACTGCTCGGTGATCTGCTCGCCGAGGGCCTGGTCGCGGTACACGAGCCGCCGGCCGCCGGCATCCTTCCCGACGACGACATCCTCAAGGCGGTGGTCAGTGGACTCCGTGCGCTATGACCAGGTGGACACCAGCACCACCATTCCGCTGGCACTGAAGATCCTCATCGCGGGAGGCTTCGGGGCTGGCAAGACGACCTTGGTGAGCGCGCTGAGCGAGGTCCGTCCGTTGCAGACCGAGGAGGTGTTGACCGGCGCCGGGATCGGCACCGACGACATCTCCGGCGTGGAGGGCAAGTCCACCACCACCGTGGCGATGGACTTCGGCCGGATCACCATCAACGACGACCTTCAGGTCTACCTGTTCGGCACGCCGGGTCAGGACCGGTTCTGGTTCCTCTGGGACGAGCTGGCCTTCGGCGCGCTCGGCGCGGTGGTGCTGGCCGACACCCGGCGGCTGGCCGACTGCTTTCCCTCCATCGACTACTTCGAGCAGCGCGGCATCCCGTTCGTGGTGGGCGTGAACTGCTTCGACGACGCCCGCCGGTTCAATCTGGAGACCGTACGCCGAGCGCTCGACCTGGACCCGGACGTGCCGATGGTGCTCTGCGACGCCCGGGACCGGCAGTCCGGGAAGATGGTGTTGATCTCTCTGGTGGAGCACGTCGCCCGGCAGCGCGGCGAGCCGGTGCCGGCGGCCTGAGAACCGGATCCGGAAAGCCGGTTAACGGGCGGGCAACGCGGGCAGCCTCTGGTTGGATCGACGAAGGATGCCGGCGGAGGAGTGGGACGTGAGCGGTCAGGTTGAGGTCGTCCACATCGGGGGTTACACCGCGCAGAGTGGCGGGCGGGGCAGCGGCATCGTCGCCGCGCACCGCGACCCGACGACCGGGGCGCTGACCCCGCTCGGCACGGTGGCGGTCACCCCGTCCCCCTCCTTCCTGGCACGGCACCCCACCGAGCCGGTGCTCTACGCGGTCAACGAGCTGACGGACGGGGAGATCACCGCCTGGCAGGTCGGGGCGGACGGCGCGTTGGACCCGCTCGGCAGCCGGTCCACCGGCGGCGCCGAGCCCTGCCACCTGGCGGTGCTGCCCGGCGGCGACCACCTGCTGGCGGCCAACTACGGCAGCGGCAGTATCGCGGTCTTCCCGCTCGACCCGAAGGGCGTGCCCGGCGAGCGCACCGATCTGGTGGTGCACGAGGGGCACGGTCCCGACCCGGATCGCCAGGACCACGCCCACGCCCACATGGTCTCGCCGGGGGCGGGCCGCGGCCCGATCCTCGGCGTGGATCTCGGCACCGACTCCGTCTACCGGTACGACCTGGACGACGCCACCGGACGACTGGTGCCGCGTGCGCCGCGGATCCGTACGACGCCCGGCACCGGCCCCCGGCACCTGGCCCGGCACCCGGACGGACGGCGCTGCTACCTCGTCGGTGAGCTGGACGCCTCGGTCACCGCGTACGAGCTGACCGACGACGGCGCGTTGCACCAGCGCGGGCGGGTCGAGGCGAGTGAGCGGGCCGGTCACGTCCAGCCGTCGGAGGTCGCGGTCGCCCCGGACGGCCGGTTCCTCTACGTCGCCAACCGTGGGGTGGGGACGGTGGCGGTCTTCACGCTGGCCGGTGACTTGCCCGAACTGGTGGCCGAAGTGGACACCGGCGGCGAGTGGCCTCGCCACTTCGCCCTGATCGGCGAGCACCTCTACGTCGCCGACGAGCGGGCGGACATGGTGCGGGTGTTCCGGCGTGACGCCGACACCGGCGTCCCGGAGGCGGTCGGCGAGCCGGTGCCGGTGCCGAGTCCGACGTGCGTTTTGCCCTGAACGATGGTTTAGAGACGCGAGTGTTGCACTGATTCGGCAACGCCACGAGGCTGCTACGTCACTCTGTGTTGCAAAAAGGTGGTCAACTGTTTCTCCTCCGTAACTTTAGTCCGAACGGATGTGGCAGAGACGGCACCTAGTACGCAAGATGGTCACCGTGTCAGCAGGCCGCCATCGCATGCGTTCGAAACTCCACCTAGCCGCCGCCGCCGCAACGGCGGGGGTGCTCGTCGTGACGACGGGCGCGTGGTTCGGCTATCGGGAGTTGATCCAGCCCAGTTGCTCGGGGGAGATCCGACTCGCCGTCGCGGTCGCCTCCGAACTCGCGCCGGCGGTGGACGCCGCCGCGTCCCAGTGGGTCAAGGACGGCGCCGCGGTAGGCCCGACCTGCATCCGCGTCGACGTCTCCGCGTCCGACCCGGTCGACGTGGCGGCGGTGGTGGCGGCCAAGCACGGCGCTGTGCTGGCGGGTGTGGGGCAGGCCAGTGGCACCGCCGTCAGCCCGGACGTCTGGGTGCCCGACTCCTCGACCTGGCTGCTGCGGTTGAAGAAGGACGCGACCGCGTTCGCTCCGACCAACGGCGCGTCCATCGCGCGTAGCCCGATCGTCGTCGCGATGCCCGAGCCGATCGCCACGCGGCTGGGCTGGCCGGACAAGAAGTTCAACTGGACCGACCTGCTCAAGCAGGTCAACAACACCAGCGCGCCGCTGCGCACCGGGATTGTCGAGCCGACTCGTGACGCGGCGGGCCTGTCCGGTCTGCTCTCGCTGACGGCGGCCGCCAACGGCGCCGGCGGCGACGCCCAGCGCAGCACCGTCGGCGCGCTCCGCGCACTGGCCACCGGGCGCTCCTCGCTCCGCAATGACCTGCTGGCCCGCTTCCCGACGGCCAACGACTCGACGTCCATCGCCAGTGGTCTCGGCGCGGCGGCCCTGTCCGAAGAAGACGTCATGGCGTACAACAGCAAGAAGCCGCCGGTGCCGCTCGCCGCGCTCTACATGGAGCCGGCGCCGATGCCGCTGGACTATCCGTACGCGGTGCTGCCCGGCATCGAGCCGACCAAGGCGTCGGCGGCCCGGGTGCTGTTCGAGCTGCTGACCAGCCCCACCTTCCGCAACCGGCTCGCCGCACAGTCGCTGCGCGCTCCGGACGGCAACTGGGGCGAGGGCTTCAAGGCGCCGCAGGGTGCGCCGAGCCCGGCCGGTGGCGCGCCCACCGCACCGGCGAACGGCGGCACCGCGGCGGGTGGCCTTGACCCGGCCGCCATCCAGCGGGTCGTCTCCAGCTGGTCGATCGCCACCCAGTCCGGTCGGATGCTGGCCGTCATCGACGTCTCCGGCTCGATGAAGGACGAGGTGCCGAGCGCCAACAACCGCAGCCGGGAGGAGGTCACCGTCGACGCGGCCCGCCGCGGCCTCGGCCTCTTCGACGACTCCTGGTCGATCGGTCTGTGGACCTTCTCCACCAGACTGGTCGGCAACCGGGACTACCGGGAACTGGTCCCCATCGGGCCGCTCTCCGGCCAGCGGGCCCAGTTGGAGGGCGCGCTCGCCACCGTCAAGCCCTCCAGCGGCGACACCGGCCTCTACGACACGATGCTGGCCGCGTACCAGGCGGTGCAGGAGAACTGGCAGCCCGGCCGGGTCAACTCGATCGTGCTGTTCACCGACGGCAAGAACGAGGACGACAACGGGCTCAACCAGCAGCAGCTGCTCGCCAAGCTCAAGCAGCTCGCCGACCCGGAGCGGCCGGTCCAGGTCATCATGATCGGTATCGGCGAGGGCGTCAGCAAGGCAGAACTGGAGTCGATCACCAAGGTGACCGGTGGCGACGTCTTCGTCACCAAGGACCCGAGCGAGATCGGCAGCATCTTCCTCAGCGCCATCGCACGGCGTCCGCCCGCACCGCGCTGATCCGACGCTCAGACGTCCAGGGGCCTGCCGTACCGTCGATTCGGTCTGGCAGGCCCCTTTTCGGCCCGCCAGGTTGTTGAAGAAAAGTGACGGCAATACGTCGGAAGTAATCGGCAGTCATAGTTGTCAAGGCAGGATGTCGACTGTTCCGGCACGGTCGGTCCGCCTCCGGTCCGACCCGTCGGCCGGGGCCATCCTGTACAGAGTGGGAGGGCCGGTGAGCGTGGCGACACTCTTGACCCCCGCCACGTCGGCGGAGCCGAACGGTCGACGCGCCGGGCTGGTGGCACGCGCCGACGAACGGTCCTACGTCCGGGTCCTGGTGGTACTGGACACCACCATCCTCATCATCGCCTTGCTGATCGGGTACGTCGCCCGTTTCGGTGACGACGAGCCGACCGGCTCGGAGATCCCGTACGTGCTGGTCGCCCCCGGGTTGGTGCTGGCCTGGCTGATCTCGCTCAAGGCGCTCGGCTGCTACGACGACCGGGTGATCGGCTACGGGGCGGACGAGTACCGGCGGGTCAGCTCCGCCAGCCTGCGCCTGGCCGGGGCGATCGCCATCATCGGTTACATCGCCGACGTCGGCGTCTCCCGGGGCTTCCTGGGCATCTCCTTCGCGGTGGGCACCGTCGGGCTGGAGGTGGCGCGGTTCGCCGCCCGCAAGCGGCTGCACCGTGCCCGCTCGCTGGGCGCCGGCTGGTCCCGCAAGGTGCTGGTGGTCGGCGACACCGCCCACGTGTTGGAGCTGGTCCACACGCTGCGCCGCGAGCCGTACGCCGGCTATCAGGTGGTGGGCGCCTGCATCCCGGACGCGCTGCTCGCGCCGGTGGCGCAGCGGCTGGGTGACGTGCCGGTGGTGGGGTCGTTCCGGGGCATCCCGGAGGCCGCCACCGCGATCGGCGCGGACACGGTCGCGGTGACCGCCTCCGGTGAGCTGACCGCGACCCGGCTTCGCCGCCTCGGCTGGCAGCTGGAGGGGACCGGCATCGACCTGGTCGTGGCACCCGCGCTGACCGACGTCGCCGGCCCGCGGATCCACACCCGCCCGGTCGCCGGCCTGCCGCTGATCCACGTCGAGGCGCCCGAGTTCCGCGGGGTCCGCAAGCTGGTGAAGGGTCTCGTCGACCGGTCCGCCTCGTCGCTGGCGCTGGCGGTGCTGCTGCCGCTGATCGCGTTCATCGCCCTGGCCATCAAACTGGACAGCCGGGGCCCGGTGCTGTTCCGACAGGTCCGCGTCGGCCGGGGCGGGCAGGAGTTCGGCGTGTTCAAGTTCCGCACCATGGTGGTGAACGCGGACGCGCTGCTCGCCGAGTTGACCGCGCGCAACGAGACCGACGGCCTGATGTTCAAGATGCGCCACGACCCGCGGGTGACCCGCGTCGGCCGGCTGCTGCGCAAATGGTCACTGGACGAGCTGCCGCAGCTGGTCAACGTGCTGCTGGGTCAGATGAGCCTGGTCGGGCCCCGCCCGCCGCTGCCCTCGGAGGTGGCCCGCTACGACGGTGACGTGGCCCGGCGGCTGCTGGTCAAGCCCGGCATGACCGGCCTGTGGCAGGTCAGTGGCCGCTCCGACCTGAGCTGGGAGGACGGCATCCGGCTCGACCTCTACTACGTGGAGAACTGGTCCCTCGCCGCCGACCTCACCATCCTCTGGAAGACCTTCGGTGCGGTGCTGAACGGCCGCGGAGCGTACTGACCACCGGTCACGGTTGCGGGCCGGTCCAGTCCAGGCAGACGACCACCGCGTCGTCGACCAGGTCACCGGCCACGAACGCGCGCAGATCACCGATCAGCGACCGGACGGCGTCCAGGGGCGCCATCGGGCCGGTCCGCCGCAGGAACCGGTCCAGTGCCGTCTCGCCGTAGCGGACGTGCTGACCGGTGGCCTCCACCACCCCGTCGCTGACCACGAAGACCCGGTCGCCGCGCTCCAGCGGGAACTTCTGCTCGTGGTAGTCGGTCGCCTCGAACATGCCCAGCGGGAACTGCGCCTCCAGCGGCTGCTCGGTGACGTCCCCGTCGCGGAGCAGGACCAGTCGGGGCGACCCGGCGTCCACCACGGTCATCACTCCGGAGCGCAGGTCCAGCTCCATCAGCAACGCGGAGAGGTGCTGCTCGCCCCGGTACAGGTCGTAGATGGCCTGATCGGCGAGCGCGGCCTGGTCGGCCAGGCTCAGCCCGGCCCGACGCGCGTTGCGCAGCGCGTGGGTGGCCAGCGACGTGAGCAGGGAGGCGGCCACACCCTCACCGGTGCCGTTGATGGTGGACAACCAGAGCCGTTCCCCGTCGTCGGACCAGTCGAAGCTGTCGCCGCGCACCGCGTACGCCGGCTCCAACTGCCCGGCCAGGCTGAACGAGGGACGGATCCGGCTGCGGCCGGGGAGCAGGTCCCACTGCATCTCGGCGGCGAGGGTGAGGCGCTGGGTGCGCCGGGCCGCCCGATAGACGTCGGTGCCGGCGGAGACCGCTGCCACCTCGTGGGCGAGCGCGGTGGCGATCTCGGCCAGCGCGGCGACGACCTCCCGGTCGTCCGCAACGGGCGACAGGCGCAGCACCCCTCGACGCTCGCCGCGCATGGTGACCGGGAACCAGGCGGTGCCGTCGGTCAGTATCGGCGACTGGTGGTCGAAGGCGCGCCAGGCCGGGTGCCCGGGACTGGTGATCGAGTCACCCTCGGTGAGTGGCAGCAGCTCCGCGAGCCGGTAGTCGACCTGATAGAGCTCGACGTCGGTGATCCCGTACGACCCGGCGAGCACCTCCCCGATACCAGCGACGAGCCGGTCGGCCGGTGTCTCGTTCAGGGCGCGTCGTGCCCGATTGACCGGTTCGCTCATCGTCAGTCCTTCGCTGAAAGCTCGACTACCAGTGGGTTCGGAGTACTCTCGGGCCACCATGGCCGAACTGAACCGTCCGACGGACCCTGAGACGAGTATGGCTGCCGCGCTGGACTCGGCGGCCGCTGCCCTGCTGGGCATCTGGGAGTCTGCCCGGGAGGGCACCGCCAACCGCGTCTCCGGCGCCCAGTTACGGGCGGTGATGGTGGTGGAGCAGTCCGACGGGATCAACCTGCGTCGGCTCGCCACCCGGCTCGACATGCTGCTCAGCTCCGCCAGCCGCCTCTGCGACCGGCTGGTCGCCGCCGGCATGCTGGAGCGCGAGCCGGGCCGCTTCGACCGGCGGGAGATCTCGCTGCACCTCACCCCGGAGGCCCGCCGGCTCCTCGCCGAGCTGCGGGCCGACCGCCAGGCGCAACTCGCCGCCGTGCTGACCGGGATGAGCCGGGAGGGCCGCGACGCGCTGCTGCGCGGGATGCGGGAATTCGATGAGACCGCCCGCCGCCAGCAGGCGCAGCACGCGCCGTCGCCCGGGGAGTCGACGGGCCAGGGGGACTGGCCGGACGACCCGGACTGGCCCGGTGGGCGATCGGGGGACTGGTCGGCCGATTCTGGTCGGCAGACCCGGGCGGTGTGGACGGGTTCGTCGGGCGGCCCGGAACGATCGATCGGCACCACCCGAGAATGGCCGGCCGGCGACCCGCCGGTGGCGCGTACCGCCTGATCAAGCCGGCCGGGCCGTCTCCCGTCGGTCATGCCGGCGCCGACGCGCCCACGGCCAGCATCGCGACGTCGTCGTGGGCCTGCCCGTCCAGCCAGTCGTCGACCACCCGGAGCACCCGGTCGATCAGCGCCGCCGGCGGTTGCCCGGCCGCCGCCGCGAGCGCGGCCCGCAGCCGGGCCTCGCCGAACGTCGCCGGGTCGCGCGGGCCGCGCGCCCCGGTCACCCCATCGGTGTACGCGAGCAGCAGGTCGCCCGGATCGAGGTGCACCCGGGTCTCGGCGAACCGTGCGGCTGTCAGCGCCCCCACCGGCATGCCACCGACCGGGACGGTGGTGACCGTGCCGTCGGCGGTGACCAGGAGGGGCGCCGGGTGCCCCCCGCCGGCGATCCGGACGTCCAGCCCGGCCGGCCCGCGGTCCAGGGAACCGAGCAGCAGGGTGGTGAACTGGCTGCGCCGTGCCGCGTCCGGCGCGTCGAACAGCGCCTGGTTGAGCAGGTGGATCAGCTCCAGTGGGCGTTGCTCGACGAGCCGCAGCGTCTGCAACGACTGGCGGACCCGGCCGGTCAGCACCGCCGCGCCCACGCCCTTGCCGCACACGTCGCCGAGGGCGAACAGGGCGCCGCGTGGGTGTGGAAACACCTCGTAGAAGTCGCCGCCGATGCGCAGGGTGTCGCCGGCGGCCCGGTAGCCGCCGGCCATGGTCACCCCGGGCACGACGGGCAGCTCGGGCGGGAGCAGGCTGGTCTGCAGCACCCGGGCCAGGTGGGCCTGCTCACCGTGCAGGTCCGCGGTCGCCAGCGCGGCACCCGCACGGGCGGCGAACTCCCGGGCCAGCTCCACGTCGCGCCTGTCGAAGCCGGCCCGCCCGGGCCGACGGATGAGCAGCAGCGCGCCGGCCGACCCGCTGGTGCTGAGCAGCGGGCTGGCCAGCACCACGCCCGGCGGGCCGAACCCGGGCGGCAGCAGATCGGCCAGCTCGGTGCGTGGGGCGTCCGGCCAGGGGCCCGGCTCGGCGCGGTCGCCGGCCAGCGCCTCGGCCAGCTTGGCCACAGCGCTGGTCAGCGCGGGACCGGCCAGCCCGGTGACCGGCGCGGGCTCGCCGTCGGCGTACCGGATCCACCGGGCGTGCGGCTCGGCCGGCGCGGTCGGTCGGGGCAGTGCCACAGCGACGTCGGCCAGGTAGGGAACGGCGAGGGTGGTGGTGGCCAGCAGAACCTGATCCCGGTGCAGGGCCAGCGCCAGCCGGCTGCCGGCCTGGGCGAGGAACGCGGTGCGGGAGCGTTCGGCGAGCAGGGCTTCGGCGCGGGCGTGCTCCTCGGTGACGTCGCGGACATACCACGCCCACCGGGAGCCGGCGAGTCGCCGCCGGACGCCGCGCAGTCGCCGGCCGTGGTGGTCGGCCTCGAAGCGGTCGGCGCCGCTGGCGACCGCCCGGGCCAGGGCTGCCACCGGGCAGCCGGCCAGCGCGGTGCCGGCGTCGATCTCCGGGATCAGCTCGGCCGCCATGGCGTTGACCAGGGTGACCCGGCCCGTGTCGTCGGTGGTCAGCACGGCCTCGGCGAGCCCGTCAAGCAACTCGCGGGCCAACCGCTCGTCGGCCGGCAATGGGGTGCCGCCGGGTTGCCGGGTCGTGGTCACCGCCGGACGCCGGCTCGCGTCTGACGACGTGTGCCCATGCTGCTTCTCGACTCCTCACCGGGGATCGTTGCCTGGGAGCAAGGGTACCGATCCTCCCCGACAGAGGCCCACCGCGCGGGGTGGCGATCAGCCGGAGCGGGCCAGCCAGCCGGCGGGCTGGGCGACGATCCGGCGGGCCACCGAGCCGGCGGCGCCTACCGCGGCGGCCTCCGCGCCGAGCCTTGACGGCCGGACCGTGACCGGCGACCAGGCGGCGGTGAGCACCCGGGCCCTGATCTCGGCGAGGACCGGGGGGCACAACCAGGGTGCGAGCGCCGCGTAACCGCCACCGAGCACCACGGTGTCCAGGTCGAGCAGGTTGACGACGCTGGCCACCGCGACCCCGAGCGCCGTTCCGGCCTCGTGCAGTGCCCGTAGCGCCTTGGCGTCGCCGGCCTCGGCCAACTCGGCGAGCCGGGCCGTCGCGGTGTCCGCCGGAAGCTCGGCCCGGGCCAGCCCTGCGGCGGCCACGATCGCCTCCTGCCCGGCGTACTGCTCCAGGCAGCCCTGCCCACCGCAGCGGCACGGACGGCCCTCGGGGTGGACCGGAAGGTGCCCGATCTCGCCGCTCCACCCGCGTACGCCGCGAAACAGCGCGCCGTCCAGCACGATGCCGGCGCCGATGCCCACCTCTCCGGAGATGTGCAGGAAGCTGGACGGGCCGGGTGGCTGCGAGTGCAGCTCGCCGAGCGCGGCGAGGTTGGCCTCGTTGTCCACCATCAGCGCGGGGACGCCGGGCACCTCCTCGATCAGCGGAGGGTGCTCGGCGAGCAGCGCGGGCACCGGCACGTCACGCCAACCGAGGTTCGGCGCGAGCCGGACCAGCCCGGCGTCGTCCACCAGCCCGGGCACCGCGAGCGCGGCGCCGACCAGGGTGAGGCCGTGCCGGGCAGCGTCCTCGCGGGCCGCCCCGGCCATCTCGACCAGGCGGGCCAGAGCGTCGGCGGGGGCCACCGGGCGCAGGTCGGCCCGGTGCACCGTGCGGTGCCGGACCTGGCCGGCGAGGTCCACCACGCAGACCGCCAGGTAGTCGACGTTGACCTCCAGGCCGAGCCCGGCCGGCCCCTGGTCGGCCAGGACCAGTCCGCGTGCCGGGCGGCCGGCGCCGGAGCGGGGTGCGGGGTCGGACTCACTGACCAGCCGGCCGGCGAGCAGGTCCTCGACCACCGCGGACACGGTGGCTCTGGTCAGGCCGGTAGCGGTCGCCAGGTCGGCCCGTGAGGGAGGTCGGTCGGCCGCGGCGATCCGGCCGAGGACCAGGGCGAGGTTGAGCTCGCGCAGACTGCCCTGACGGACTGCGCCGGCCGGGGCGTGGGTGAGGCTCACCCCCTTGACACTGCCATAGGGTGGGCAAATAATTCAATCGCTGAACAAATAGCGGACAACACCACCCGGAGGTCGCTCATGGCACCCCGTCCCACCCCCGCCGACAAGTTCTCCTTCGGGCTCTGGACCGTGGGCTGGCAGGCCCGCGACCCGTTCGGTGACGCCACCCGTCCCGAGCTCGACGCGGTCGAGGCAGTGCACCGGCTCGCCGAACTGGGCGCGTACGGCATCACCTTCCACGACGACGACCTGATCCCGTTCGGCGCCGACGCCGCCGCCCGGGACCAGCACATCGCCCGGTTCCGCAAGGCCCTCGACGAGACCGGCCTCGTGGTACCCATGGTCACCACCAACCTCTTCACCCACCCCATCTTCAAGGACGGCGGCTTCACCAGCAACGACCGCGACGTCCGCCGCTTCGCCCTGCGCAAGGTGCTGCGGCAGGTCGACCTGGCCGCCGAGCTGGGTGCCAGCACCTTCGTCATGTGGGGTGGCCGCGAGGGCTCCGAGTACGACCTCGCCAAGGACGTCCGCGCCGCCCTGGACCGCTACCGCGAGGCCGTGGACCTGCTCACCCAGTACTCCATCGACAAGGGCTACAACCTGCGGTTCGCCCTGGAGCCCAAGCCCAACGAGCCGCGCGGCGACATCCTGCTGCCGACCATCGGGCACGCGCTCGGCTTCATCTCCCAGCTGGCCCACCCGGAGCTGGTCGGCCTCAACCCGGAGGTCGGCCACGAGCAGATGGCCGGGCTCAACTACGCCCACGGCATCGCCCAGGCGCTCTGGCAGGGCAAGCTGTTCCACCTGGACCTCAACGGCCAGCGCGGCATCAAGTACGACCAGGACCTGGTCTTCGGCCACGGTGACCTGATGAACGCGTTCGCCCTGGTGGACCTCCTGGAGAACGGCGGCCCCAACGGCGGCCCGGCGTACGACGGCCCCCGGCACTTCGACTACAAGCCCTCCCGCACCGAGGACATGGAGGGCGTGTGGGCCTCCGCGGCCGCCAACATGAGCACCTACCTGCTGCTCAAGGAGCGCGCGGCGGCGTTCCGCGCCGACCCCGAGGTGATCGAGGCGCTCGCCGCCAGCAAGGTCGGCGACCTGAGCACGCCGACGCTCGGCGACGGCGAGAGCTACGAGGAGTTCCTGGCCGACAGGTCCGCGTTCGAGGACGTCGACGTGGACGCGGTGGCCGCCCGGGGCTTCGCCTTCGTCCGGCTCAACCAGCTCGCCGTCGAGCACCTGCTCGGCGCCCGCTGAGGCCCCGCCATGCCGTTGGTCGCAGGCGTTGACTCGTCCACCCAGTCCTGCAAGGTGGTGATCCGGGACGCGGAGACCGGCGCCCTGCTCCGGCAGGGCCGGGCACCGCACCCGGACGGCACGGAGGTCGACCCGGAAGCCTGGTGGCAGGCGCTGCGCAGCGCCGCCGACCAGGCCGGCGGGTTGGCCGACGTGGCGGCGATCTCCGTCGCCGGCCAGCAGCACGGCATGGTGTGTCTCGACGAGGACGGCCGGGTGGTCCGCCCGGCGCTGCTGTGGAACGACACCCGATCCGCCGACGCCGCCGCCGACCTCATCGAGGAGGCCGGCGGCGGCTCGGCCGGGAGTCGCTTCTGGGCCGAGGCCACCGGCAGCGTTCCGGTGGCCAGCTTCACCATCACCAAGCTGCGGTGGCTGGCCAAACACGAACCGGAGCTGGCCGCCCGGGTGGCCGCCGTCTGCCTGCCACACGACTGGCTGACCTGGCGGCTGGCCGGCGCACCGGGGTTGGGCGCGCTGCGTACCGACCGGGGCGACGCCAGCGGCACCGGCTACTGGTCGCCCGCGACCGGTGACTACCGACTGGACCTGCTGGAGCGGGGCTTCGGTCGGCGGTTGGTGGTGCCCGAGGTGCTCGGTCCGGCCGAGTCGGCGGGGAAGCTCGCCGACGAGCTGGGCGGGTCGGGCGGTGCGCTGCTCGGCGCCGGCACCGGGGACAACGCCGCCGCCGCGCTGGGTGTCGGTGCCGGCCCGGGTGACGTGGTCGTCTCGATCGGCACCTCCGGCACCGTGTTCAGCGTCGCCGACGTGCCGGCCGCCGACGAGAGCGGTACGGTCGCGGGCTTCGCCGACGCGTCCGGCCGTTTCCTGCCCCTGGTCTGCACGCTCAACGCGGCCCGGGTGCTGGACGCCGCCGCCGCGATGCTCGGCGTCAACCTGGACGAGCTGGCCGAGCTGGCGCTCTCCGCGCCAGCCGGGGCGGACGGGCTGGTCATGGTGCCCTACCTGGAGGGCGAGCGGACGCCGAACCGACCCCTCGCCACCGGCGCGGTGCACGGCCTGACCCTGCGCACGTCGACCCCCGCGCACCTGGCGCGGGCCGCCGTGGAGGGCATGCTCTGCGCGCTCGCCGACGGGCTGGACGCGTTGACCGCGCAGGGCGCCACCGTCGGCCGGGTCATCCTGGTCGGCGGCGGGGCCCGGTCGGCCGCGGTGCGTCGGATCGCCCCGCAGGTCTTCGGCTGCCCGGTGGTCGTCCCGCCGGCCGGGGAGTACGTCGCCGACGGCGCCGCCCGGCAGGCCGCCTGGGTCGCCCTGGGTGGTGCCGCGCCGCCGGTCTGGGCGGTCGAGGGCACCGAGGAGTACGCGGCCGCGGCCGTCCCCGCCGTCCGCGAGCAGTACGCCGCGGCTCGCGGGTTGGTGCTCGACCGGCGCTGAGCGTCGGGATCGACACGGGTGGGTGCCGGTGGACGCTGACCGGCACCCACCCGCGTGACGACCTCCTCCACGGAGTCTGGTTGGCTGCCGGTCATGACGGTGACCAGTGGCGGGCCCGGCCAGCGCCCGCACGGTCGGGGCGGCGGGCCGGCGCACCGGTTGTACAGCGTCGTGGTGTTCGTGCTGCTCGCCTCGCTGGACAACGTGGCGATCGGGCTGGTCCCCCCGCTGTACGGCCCGATCTCCGACGCGTTCGACGTGTCCGGGCGGCTGCTCGGCGTGGTCACCGCGGTCAGTTTCCTGGTCAGCGCGGTCGCGGCGGTCGGCTGGGCGTACGTCGGGGACCGGACCAACCGCAAGCCGCTGCTCATGGTGGGCACACTCCTCTGGGCGGCGGGCACCGGCGGTAGTGCGCTCGCCGGCGGTTACCTGACGTTCCTGGCCGCGCAGTTGGTCGCGGCGGTCGGCCTCGGCGCCGTCGGCTCGGTGGGCTTCTCGGTGGTCACCGACCTGATCTCACCGACCCGGCGCGGGCTGGTGATGAGCTTCTGGGGGCTCTCCCAGGGGGTCGGCACCCTCGCCGGCACCCTCGTCGGCGGGCTGCTCGGCGCGGCCGACTGGCGGCGGCCGTTCCTGCTGCTGACCGGCGTCGGCCTGGTCGCCACCCTGGCCTACCTGTTCACGTACGACATCCGGCGAGGCCAGAGCGAGCCGGAACTGGCCGGCCGGCTCGACGCCGGCGCCGAGTACGACTACCGGATCAGCCGCGCCGACCTGCCGCGCATCCTGGCCCGACGGACCAACCGGTGGCTGATCCTGCAGGGTCTGACCGCGCAGGCCGCGTTCGGCTCGCTGGTCTGGCTGCCAGTGCTCTTCGCCGAACGGGCCGAGGCCCAGGGTTACTCCACGTCGACGGCTGTGGTGGTGGGCAGCGTTTTCGCCACCCTGTTCCAGCTCGGTGGGGTGCTGTCCATCGTGGGCGGCCTGATCGGCGACGCGGTGCAACGGCGTACCCCGCGAGGGCGGGCACTCGTCGCCTCGATCGGCGTCCTCGCCGCCCTGCCGTTCTACCTGGTGTTGTTCTTCGTCCCGGTGACCATCGACGTGCCGGACGGCGCGAGCGGCGGAGCGGTCGTCGGTGCGGTGCTGGCCAGTGTGTTCACCGAGCCGTCGGTCGGGCTGAGCCTGCTCACCGCCATCGTGGCGCTCGCGTTGACCTCGGCCAACTCACCGAACTGGTTCGCGTTGATCGCCGACGTCAACCCACCGGAGCACCGGGGCACGGTCTACAGCCTGGGCAACCTGGTCAACGGTGTCGGACGCGCGGCCGGCAACGGGCTGGTCGGGGTGGCCTTCCAGGCACTGCGAGCGGCATTCCCGCCACCGCTGAACTTCGCCGTCGGGCTGGCCGCGTTCCAGCTCTTCTTCATCCCGACCGGCATCATGTACTGGCTCGCCTCGCGTACCTCACCGGCGGACATCGACAACGTGCACGACCTGCTACACACCCGAGCCGACCACCTCTAACCCCGCCCCGCCCCGCCCCCCGCCCCCGCCCCCACCCCCGCCCCACCTCGTCGATCATGGGGTTGCGGTGGAGGACAAATGACCCGGAGAACACCAAACCCGGCACCATAACTCCATGATCGACAGGCCGGACCACCCCTCGCCCCGCGATCTTGCACTTACTGTCCCGACATAAGCGGCATAGAAGCCATACCGACAACCGAAACTGCAAGATCGGCGCGGCGGCGGCGTGGGCGGCACGTTCGGTGTGCGGTTTTGAGGGGCGCAGGCGTCCCCGCGCGGCGGGCGGGCATAAATCGTTTACGACGTCAGCTCCAAAGCGAGCCGGTCCACACCGACCGGCCCGCCCGCGAGTACCGCGGGACGGGCCGGTCGGCGCGAGATCAGCCGCGCAGCCAGACGGTCACGTCGGCCGGGACCGCGCCGTCGTCGTCCAGGGCCGCGCTGGCGGCGAGCACCTCGGCATCGGCCGGCACCGGCACCGGGGCGGCACCGAAGTTGGTCAGCACGGTCAGCTCACCGTTGCGGAAGCTCAGCACCTCGTCGCCGGAGGACAGCCACTCCAGGGTGCCGCGACCCAGCCCGTGGGCGCGGCGCAACCGCAGCGCCGTGCGGTACAGCTCGTACGTCGAGCCGGGCACGTCGCGCTGGCGGTCCAGCGCGTACTCCGCCCAGAGCGCGGGCTGCGGCAGCCAGCTCGCGTCGGTCGGCCCGAAGCCGTACGACGGGGCGTCGGCCTCCCACGGGATCGGCACCCGGCAGCCGTCCCGGCCGCGCTGGGTGTGCCCGCTGCGCGCCCAGGTCGGGTCCTGCCGGGCCTCGTCGGGAAGGGTGGTGTGCTCGGGCAGCCCCAGCTCCTCACCCTGGTAGAGGTACGCCGAGCCGGGCAGCGCGAGCATCAGCAGGGTGGCCGCCCGGGCCCGGCGCAGACCGAGCGCGGCGTCGGGCTGCGGGTCGCCGATGCCGATGCCGTTGGGGCGTACGGTGCCGACCGGCAGGCCGAGCCGGGAGGCGTGCCGCACGACGTCGTGGTTGGACAGCACCCAGGTGGTCGGTGCGCCGACCGAGTCGGTCGCCTCCAACGAGCGGGTGATCACCGCGTACTGGGCCGGTGCGGTCCACGCGGCGAGCAGGTACTCGAAGTTGAACGCCTGGTGCATCTCGTCCGGGCGCACGTAGCGGGCCAGCCGCTCGGCCGGCTCCACCCAGGCCTCGGCGACCAGCACCCGTTCGCCGGGGTAGCTGTCCAGAACCTGCCGCCACTGCCGGTAGATCTCGTGCACGCCGTCCTGGTCCCACATCGGCGGGCGCGGCTTGTCGATCTCGTTGCCGGAGAGGATCTCCTGCGGCTCCTGCCAGTCGGCCAGGTCGGCCTGCTTGATGAGGCCGTGCGCCACGTCGACCCGGAAGCCGTCCACGCCGCGGTCCAGCCAGAACCTCAGCACGTCCAGGAACTCCGCGTGCACCTCCGGGTTGTCCCAGTTGAGGTCGGGCTGCCCGGTGTCGAACAGGTGCAGGTACCACTGGCCGGGTTGCCCGTCGGCGTCGACGGTCCGGGTCCAGGCGGGACCACCGAAGACGCTCTGCCAGTCGTTCGGCGGCTGGTCGCCGGCCGGACCGCGGCCGTCCCGGAAGATGTACCGGGACCGTTCCGGGCTGCCGGGCGCGGCCGGCAGCGCGGCCTGGAACCAGCGGTGCGCCGAGGAGGTGTGGTTCGGGACCAGGTCGACGATCACCCGCAGGTTGCGGGACCGGGCCTCGGCGATCAGCTTGTCCGCGTCGGCGAGGGTGCCGAACAGCGGGTCGATGTCGCGGTAGTCGGCCACGTCGTAACCGGCGTCGGCCTGCGGCGAGGGGTAGAAGGGAGAGAGCCACACCGCGTCCACGCCCAGCTCGACCAGATGGTCGAGGCGGGCGGTGATGCCGGGCAGGTCACCGATGCCGTCCCCGTCCGAGTCGGCGAACGAGCGGGGGTAGATCTGGTAGATGGCGGCCTCGGTCCACCAGCCGGTGGCCGGGTGACCGGAGGGGGTCTGCTGCGTCGGGTCGGTGTTCAGGGTCGTCTCCCGTGTTGCGGTGTTTTGGATTTCAGTGTGCCCGGGGCGGTGCGGTCGAGTCCCGGACCACCAACCGAGTGGGCAGGACCACCGGAGTGTCGCAACCGGTGCCCCGTTGACTGACGATGGGGCCACTCGGCGGTCGGGCCCCGAGCGGGTCGAGCAGCATCTGGGCGGCCAGCCGGCCCTGCTCGGCGGCGGGCTGGGCGACGGTGCTGAGCCCGAGCACACCGGCCAGGTCGTGGTCGTCGATGCCGACCACGCTGACGTCCTGCGGCACCCGCAGTCCGACCTCACGCAGGGCGGTCATCGCGCCCATCGCCATCTCGTCGCACGCGGCGACTATTGCGGTCGGCGGCTCACCGCGGGCCAGCAGTTCGGCGGTGGCCCGGTTGCCGCCGTCGATGGTGAAGGTGGACTCGATGTCCAGGGTCGGGTCGGGTCGCAGGCCGGCGGAGCGCAGCGCCGCCTGGTAACCCCGGCGCCGGTCGAGGTGGGTGGTGAAGGCCAGCTCGTCGTCCGGGTCGCCGGAGATGTGGGCGATCCGGTGATGGCCGAGGTCGATCAGGTGCTTGGTGGCGGCCCGCGCGGCCGCCACGTCGTCGATGCGTACGCACGGCCAGTTGGGCACCCTGCTGCCCGAGCTGATGGTGACTCCGGGCAGTTCCAGTGTGGCCAGCGCGGTGAGGTCGGCCGGACGCAACGGCGTGGCGACCAGCATCATGGCGTCCACCCGCTTGTGCAGGTTGGCCGTCCGCAGGACCCGCTGGCGGACCTGCTCCCGGCCGCCCAGGTTGTAGAGCAGCAGGTCGTAGCCGGACTGGTGGAGGTACTCCTCGACCGCCTCGACGACGGTGCTGAAGAACCAGCGGGTGATCCGGGGGACCACCACCGCGACCGTGCCGGTCCGTCCACCGGCGAGCCGGGACGCGCTCGGTGAGACCTCGTAGTCGAGTTGCTCGGCGGCGGCGAGTACCCGGCGCCGGGTCGCGGCCGAGACCGTCGGTAGTCCCCGCAGCGCCCGCGAGACGGTGGCCGTGGACACACCGGCCAGCCGGGCCACATCATCGATCCTCGTCACGGTTTCCCCCGCTCGGTGCCCGGAGCGCCCGCCGCCGCCCGAGGGGCCAGGCGGCGGCGGGCGCGCGGGTCAGCCCTTGACGCTGCCGGCGAGCAGACCTCGCACGAAGAAGCGTTGCAGGGACAGGAACACGATGAGCGGTATGACGATGCTGACGAACGCACCGGCGGTCAGACGCTGCCACTCGTTGCCGCGGGTGCCGGCCATCTCGGCGAGCCGGACGGTGAGCGGGGCGGTCTCGTCGCCGCCACCGGCGAAGATCAGCGCGACCAGCAGGTCGTTCCAGACCCAGAGGAACTGGAAGATGCCGAACGCCGCGAGCGCCGGGGTGATCAGCGGCAGCACGATGGTGCGGAAGATCTTCGGGTGGGTGGCCCCGTCGACCCGGGCCGCCTCCATCAGGTCGCCCGGCAGCTGCGAGATGAAGTTGTGCAACAGGAACACGGCGAACGGAAGCGCGAAGCAGGTGTGCGCGAACCACACCTGGGCGAACTTCTGCTCATCGACCAGATCCCAGGCCGGCATCAGGGTGACGCCGCCGAGGGTGACGCCGGTGGAGAAGAACTTCAGCAACGGCACCAGAGCCATCTGCAACGGCACGATCTGCAACGCGAAGATCGCGATGTAGAGCCAGTCCCGGCCGCGGAAGTTGATCCACGCGAGCGCGTACGCGGCGAGGCACGCGAAGGCGAGCGGGAAGAGCACCGACGGGATGGTGATCGCCAGCGAGTTGATGAAGGACCCGGCGAGCTGCCCGGAGGACGCCGACCGCCCGAACAGGACCTGCTCGTAGTTCTCGAACGTGAACTGCGGGTTGGTGAAGGCCGTCCACCAGCCGGTGGTCTTGATCTCGTCCTCCGGACGGAGGGAGGAGACCAGCAGGCCGAAGGTCGGGATGGTCCACACCACCGCGATGACGATCGAGACGAGCGTCGCGGTGCGGCTGTTCAGGCGCTTGCGGACCCGGCCGGCCGTGGTGGTCGGGGTGCCGTCGGTCTTCTGGGTGCCGGCGGCGACGGTGGGCGTTGCGGTCGTCATCTCAGCCCTCCCGCTGTTGACGGAGGTTACGGATCTGGTAGATCACGACCGGGATGACCAGGATGAAGAGGAAGACGGCGAGCGCGGAACCCCGTCCGTTCTCGCCGTACCGGAACGCCTGGTTGTACATCTCGTTGGCGATCACGCTGGTGTCGTAGTTGCCGTTCGTCGAGGTCCGGACGATGTCGAAGACCTTGAGCGTGGCGATGGTGAGGGTCACCATCACGACGATCAACGCGGGTCGGATGCTCGGCATGGTGATCTGCCAGAACATCTGCCACGGGCTGACACCGTCGAGCCGGGCGGCTTCGACGATGTCGCCGGGGATCGCCTTGATCGCCGCGGAGAGCACCACCATGGCGAAGCCGGCCTGGATCCAGATCATGATGACGATCAGCAGCAGCGTGTTCAGGGGTGATTCGAGCAGCCACTGCTTGGACTCACCACCCAGGCTGACCACGATCTGGTTGAGCAGACCGATCTGGTCGCCGTCACCCCGGTAGGCGTAGACGAACTTCCAGATGATGCTGGCGCCGACGAAGGAGATGGCCATCGGCAGGAAGATCAGCGACTTGGCCACCGACTCGAACCGGGCCTTGTCCACCAGGACGGCGTAGATCAGGCCGAAGCCGGTCGCCACCAGCGGGACCAGGAGCACCCAGACCAGGGTGTTGATCAGGACCCGGACGATCGAGTCGTCGGAGAACATCCAGCCGAAGTTGTCCAACCCCACCCACTCCGTGCTGGTCCTGTTCATCAGGGAGAGCAGCATGGTGCGGATGGCCGGCACGACCAGACCGATGACGAGCAGCAGCAGCGTCGGCAGCAGGAAGAAGAACGCGAAGATCCCTTCCCGTTGCTTGGGCCGACGGGGCAGCGGGGCCCCGCTCGCGGAGGCGGCGACGAGCTGCGCCTCCCGTCGCCGGGCGAACCAGGCCGGCACAACGTCGAGCAGCAGTAGGAGACCACCCACCACCAGCACGAAGGCGACCAGCCCGTACATCAGCATGAGGAACTTCGGCTGCTGATCGGCGAAGTCGAACTCCATCAACCCTCCCTTCCGGGTCCACCTCGGCCGGGGGGGCCGCCCCCCCCCCCCGGCCCCCCCCCCCCCCGGGCGCCCCCACCCCCCCCCCCGCCCCCCGCCCCGGGGCCCCCGGCGGGGGGGCGTGCCGGGACCCCCCCCCCCCAA